>CALXNI010000013.1 GCA_944389715.1 uncultured Clostridia bacterium
AGTAAATGGTATATTATAGATGCCAGTCAAAAACCATAAGGTCGAGTAGCTACAGAGGCTGCAAAATTATTAAGAGGAAAACATAAACCAACATTTACACCAAATCAAGATACAGGAGATAATATTATTATTTTAAATGCAAAAGATGTTATTTTAACAGGAAAAAAATTAGATCAAAAAATTTATAGACATCATTCAGGATATATTGGAGGAATGAAAGAAATTTCTGCAAAAGATATGCTTTCTAAAAATCCAGAAAAAGCAATGATGCTTGCAATAAAAGGTATGCTTCCACACAATAGATTAGGAAGAAAAATGATTAATAAAGTAAGAATATATGCAGGTGCAGAACATGAAAATCAAGCACAAAAGCCTGAAGTTTGGGAGGTAAAATAATATGGCAACAAAAAAAGAAAAAATAACATTTTATGGTACAGGTAGAAGAAAAAAATCAATTGCAAGAGTTAGACTTGTTAGTGGTAATGGAAATATTACTGTAAATAATAAACCTTTAGATGAATTTTTGGGTGTTGAAACACTAAAGGTTATTGTAAAGCAACCATTAGTTGCAACTAATTCTTTAGATAAATTTGATGTTGTTGCAAAAGTAACTGGTGGTGGAATTAGTGGTCAAGCAGGTGCTGTAAGACATGGTATAGCAAGAGCTTTAGTAGAAGCAAATTCAGAATATAGACCAGTTCTTAAAGCTGCTGGATTCTTAACAAGAGATGCAAGAATGAAAGAACGTAAAAAATACGGACTTAAAAAAGCAAGGAAAGCTCCACAATTCTCTAAGAGATAGACCTATATTAAAAAAACAAACCTCGAAAGTTTTATACTTCCGAGGTTTTTGTTAATATTATTAGTTTTAAAAAAAGCACCAATATTATTTTTTACATAATATTGGTGCTTTTTTTACTCTGCAGCTACTCCGCCCTCAGAAATCTCGAAGAACAGTCCAGTATCTGCACTTTTAGGTGCTATTTTAAAGAAAATATCTTTTGCATCGATCCTAATCAGTTCAAACCAGCCAGCTTGCTCACCGTAGAACTGCTCTCTTGTTAAAAGAGTGGTTTTGGGATTTTCACCCGTCTCTGCAAATGACATTATGAACAGATTAAAACGCCGATTTTTCTGGTCTGCATTTGCCAAAAGATTGTCATTAATTTCCTTACAAAAAAACAAGCGCTTGCCCAAAACATTATCTCCCATATCAGCTATCAAATCTAACACGCACTTGCCTTTTAACACCTTAATTACTACCCTTTTCATTTTTAAGCCTCCTTAAATTGTCTTTTATAGGTAGTTTCTATATAGAAATATATCTATATAAATACTATTATAGTACATTTTACGTTATAAATCAAGTTGATTATACCATTAAATCATATTTTATTGTAGGTTTGTCAAGAAAAAAACATTATTTAATAAATATCGCTAGACTGTTGACAAAGCCAAAAATCGACAGTCTTAAACTTAGAATTTATATTCTGAATTTTATGATTATAATTTAATTCATTTTTTCTATTTCTTCTATAATTTCTTTTCCCGTCATCTCACATGGTACATTAATTCTTTTTATATACTTCTTATTCAGATTTTTAAAATTATTTATACCTATATCATATACTTGCATATCGATACCACTTATTTTCAATGCCAATACTGTTTTTCTTGTATAAGCACCATAAGGATATGCAAATACTTTAAATTCTTTATTACCTAAATTTTCTTCTATAACTCTATAAGATTCTAGAACATCATCACGAATTTCTTTTGTAGGAAGTCTATCATAAAATACGTGTTTTTTGCTATGACTAAATATTTCAACAAAACCACTTTCTTGCATTTCTAAACATTCTTCCCACCCTAAATATTTTATACCATCTATTTCCTTTCCTACTTTATCAGTAACTATAAAAATAGAAGCTTTAACATTATATTTTTTCAAAATCGGATAAATATACTCATAATTACTATAATACCCATCATCAAAAGTTATTACAATGGGTTTTGATGGTAACTCAAATTTAAAATTATATGCATCATTTAGTTCTTTCATTGATATTATTGTATATCCATTTTCAAGTAAAACTTTGATATTTTCTTCAAAACTTTGTGGTGTGTTTATATAATTAAAATTATCAGGATCTTCTTCTGGAACACTATTTACAAAATTATGATAGAGCAATACTGGAACTTTAACATCTACTCTTTTATTATTCTTATATTTATTAAAAGCGACTGCTACAATTATTACTATTAGTATAACTATTATTACAATTAAAATTCTTTTTAACTTCATTATAATTCACCTCTTTATATCATATTCGTAAAAATCCTTTTCGACAATTTTATATAATTGTCAACTTTTTTATACAATCTTCATAGGATGTACTATGGGGTGATAAAAATGTTCTTTGTATCAATAATGCTTGCTACTTTCTATTTTATCTGCTCAATATTTATAAACATTAGTTGGATTAATGATATAGCTTGCTCCTTTGGATACTTTTTAGCAGTATATCTTGTAACATTTATAGCATTAATTCCTGGATTTAATTTCGTTTTTATGCTTATTAGTTTATTGTGCGATAAAAGAGAAAAAAAGCCATGCATTAAAAAAGAAGAAGACGTTACCATTTTAATACCTGTATATGACTCTAAAAAATATATAAAAGAAACTCTAGAATCAATTAAAAAGCAAAAATACTGTGGAGATATCTATATAAATATAATAGATGATGGCTCAACAGATGGTTCATTAGAACTGTTAAAAGCAATGGATGCTGACCCAAAAATAACACTTATTGAATCAAAGCATATAGGTAAGGCATCAGCTTTAAATAAAGGATTAGAACATGTAAAAACAGATTATACAATCACTATAGATAGTGATACAGTTCTTCATCCATTAGCAATAAGAAATATAATGAATAAATTAGTAAATTCAGATGAAAAAACTGTAGCTACGGCAGGATGTTTATTTGTTAAAAATGCTAGAAAGAATTTCATTACAAAATTACAAGAATGGGATTATACCTTGGGAATATTTGGAGTAAAATTAATCCAAGGCAATTATAATTCAGCATTAGTTGCACAAGGTGCTTTTAGTGCATATAAAACAGATAAGCTAAAAGAAATAGGTGGATGGCAAAACTGTGTAGGAGAAGATATCGTTTTAACTTGGGAACTATTATCAAGAGGCTATACAACTAATTTTTCAAAAAATGCAATTGCTTTTACAGAAGCTCCAGAGAATTTAAGAAGTTTAGGTAAACAAAGAAAAAGATGGGCTAGAGGCATGATAGAAGCTTTTAAAAAAGTAAGAGTACTAACATCTAAAAAACTTAATTTTAAATCTAAGTTTTTAATGTTTTTAAATGTATTTTTCCCTTTTATAGATCTTGCTCTTCTTATATTTGTACCTCTTGGATTAATACTATTAGCTTTAGGAAGCCAGTTATTAATTGGCTGGATGTCTTTATTTGTTCTTCTACTTGGTTTAATACTTTGCCTATTAATTGAAATTAAAAGAAGAAACATGTTAAAAGATATAAAATGTAAATTAGAAAAAAGAAGCTTTTTAGCTTTCATAATTTATGTTTTATTATACGCCTTTATTTTAGCACCTTATTGTTTAATTGGTTATATTTTAGAATTAATTAATTGTAAAAAAGAATGGTAAGAAATTTTAACAAAAAAGCTATAAATATCATTTGATACTTATAGCTTTTTATATTCTTATGCTTTAAATTAATAATTTTCAGCTTTTAATTCAAAATATGCTCTTGGATGTGCACATACTGGGCAAACTTCTGGAGCTTCTTTTCCAATATGAATATGCCCACAATTTCTACATTTCCAAATTTTATCTCCATCTTTGCTAAATACTAATCCATTTTCTAAGTTTTCTAATAATTTCATGTATCTTTCTTCATGTTCTTTTTCTATTTTCGCTACACCTTCAAATAAATCAGCTATATTATCAAATCCTTCTTCTCTAGCTTCCTTTGCGAATTTATCATACATATCTGTCCATTCATAGTTTTCTCCCTCTGCTGCTGCTTTTAAATTTTCTTCTGTTGATGGAATTCCATTATGCAATAACTTAAACCACATTTTTGCATGCTCTTTTTCGTTATCAGCTGTTTCCTGGAATATTGCTGCTATTTGCTCATAACCATCTTTTTTTGCTTTACTTGCAAAATATGTATATTTATTTCTTGCTTGTGATTCACCTGCAAATGCCTCCATTAAATTTTTTTCTGTTTTTGTTCCTTTTAAATCTGCCATTTTTATACCTCCTAATTAATCTTTATTTTCTATATATTTTATATCATATTTAATTTATAAAATCAAGTATCAGATAAATTGGAATTTGTTGTTTAGAGATTAGAGGTTAGAGATTGGAAATTAGAATTTAAAAATATATGGGGTTCCACACCCGCCCCAAAAAACAAAATTAATTGCAAACGTTGTAGGGGCGGGCCTTGTGTCCGCCAGAAACAAAATAATTGCAAATGTTGTAGGGGTCGCCGCCCACGGCGACCCGCATATCAATATTTAAGGGTCGCCCAGG
>CALXNI010000014.1 GCA_944389715.1 uncultured Clostridia bacterium
CTGTTAAAAACATAAATTTATTCAGCTCCTCGGCTCAATACGTGTTTTAGCAATTCTAGCGGAAAATTTAAGCGAGGCCTCTCGGTTCCCGCTTCCTCCTTCAATTTTCCTTAAGAATTGCACAAACCCTCCAATCACATTCGTCGCTTCATAAATTGATGTGTTTTAACAGATTTATGATATTCTGCATTTCAAATTACAAATTATAATTTTAGACTGAACAATAACGTAAATTTTGCTAATGTTGTTAATGGTTAGACTAAAATTTGAGTATAAATTTGAAATTAAAATTTATATCATATAAAAATAATGAATGAATAAACATTAATTAAAGGACAGGGATAAATATGTTAAATATTATTTGGCCATTTTTTTTAATAATTTCTTTTATATATGCAATTTTTAACGGTAGGGTATCAGAGGTAAATAACTCTATTTTTGAATCTACAAAATTAGCGGTAGATTTATCCATTTCTTTACTTGGTACTATATGTTTGTGGAATGGAATAATGCAGATTGCTTCTAAAACAAGCATTGTAAAACATCTAACAAAAATTTTAAATCCAATAATGAAAAGGCTATTTCCTGAAATAAAAAAAGAAGATAAGGTACACGAAGAAATAACTATGAATATAATTGCAAATATCATGGGACTAGGAAACGCAGCAACACCTTTGGGATTAAAAGCTATGAAATCAATGCAAAAACAAAATAAAGAGAAAGATAAATTATCAAATTCTATGGCTATGTTTATTGTGCTAAATACCGCTTCTATCCAGATAATTCCCACAACTGTAATTGCTATTAGAAGCTCTTTAGGCTCAAATAATCCTACAGCTATGATAATTCCAGTATGGATAGTAACAATATGTGCTGCAGGATCAGCAATTTTAGTAGCTAAAATTTTAATGAAACGTTTTTAGGGAGAGAAAAATGACTGTAATTAATTATTTATCAAATTTGGCAATTCCATTTACTATTTTAATAATAGTTACATATGGATTAATTGAAAAAAATAAAGTTTTTGATACATTTTTAGATGGAGCAAAAGAAGGTATAGAAATTGTAGTAAAGATATTTCCAACTTTAGTTGGGTTATTTGTAGCTATAGGAGCTCTAAGATATTCGGGGATCTTGGATTTTATAATAAAATTAATTTCTCCTGTAATTAATTTTTTGGGAGTACCAAAAGAAATAATGCCTCTTGCAATTTTGAGACCAATTTCACGGAAGTGCTTCAATTGCAATCGGAAGTGATATAATGAATTTATACGGGGTAGATAGCAAATTGGGGTTAATTGCTTCTACAATTATGGGATCAACAGAAACAACGCTTTATACAATAGCAGTATATACAAGCGTAGTAGGAGTAAAAAAGACGAGATTTGTACTTTTTGCAGCACTAATAGGAGATTTGATTGGAATGATTACTTCTGTCGTTATATGGAATATTATGTCGTAAAGTTTTTATTGACATTTTTTGGAAGATATAGTATTATAATAACATATTTTAAATAAATAAAATTTTATATCAAAAATATTTAATTCAAGTATAATTTTAAAGGTGAAAGAATGTTTTTTAAATTCTTATTATTTTTTCTTATATTTTTTACTATCAGAAAAATTATCACTAAAATTTTTTCAAAAAAAATACTAAAAAAAATAAGTTAATAAACTAACCTCATAATATGCATAATTAAAAACGAACAAAAGTTGTCTAATGGACAACAAAAAACTTAAATTTATATATTTATAAAAAAATGTTAATCTATTAGATAATAAAAAAGTTTTTTATCTTGCAGGGACAAAAAAAGAGGCTATTTATAAATGCGCCCATTATAAATAGTTTTTATCTTCATATCCCTGCAGCCCCCAATATATATTTTTTAATCTAAAAATTTTTTTTCTAATTAAAAGGATATTTTTCAATAAAATATCCTTTTTCTTATTGAATAGGAAAAATTGAACATTTTTCCTATTCAACAAGAAAGCTTTGCAAATACTCCACACAAAATTTTTTGCAAAAATTTTGGCGGGAGAACAACGGTCGTGGACTTTGATATAAATTTAAGCAGTCTGACATTAAATAAAGTCCACTGTTGTTCAACATAATATTTTAACTTACTTCAAACAATTTACTAGGGTTATCTCTTGGAGCTATGTCCAAAGAAATGTTTTTAAAATTCGAAATTTCATTATAAACGGTTTCATATGCTAATTCAGGAAAATTATTTTCCTTACTCAAATGTACTAAAAGAGCATTTTTTAATCCAGAATTATATAGTTTAGCTAAGGTTTTTCCAGCCATTATATTAGATAAATGACCATTATCTCCAGAAATTCTTTTCTTTAATAAATATGGATAAGATGAATATTTTAATATTTCAGGATCATAATTTGCTTCTAGCAATATAGAAGTACTATTTTGCAGATGTTTTATTAATTCCTCTGATATATGGCCTATATCTGTTGCAATGCTAATTTTTTTATCATTATTATAAATATTAAAACCGACATGGATTTGCAGCATCGTGTGGAATAGGGAAAGGAAAAATTCTAAAATCTCCTACTTTAAAACTTTCTAATAGATTAAAGTATTTTTTATTTAGTTCTGAAATTTTATTAGATACAGTATCTAATGCTTGCCAAGTTTTTTTATTTGCATATATAGGTATATTATATTTGTTTGATAAAGTAGCTAAACCTTTTGTATGATCTATATGTTCATGAGTAACTAATATAGCACTGATTTGTTCTCCGGAAACATTAAATTCTCCGAAGAGCTGATATTATTTTTTTAGAACTAACACCAGCATCAATTAATAAATTAGTATTATCAGATTGTACAAAAAAACTATTTCCACTACTTCCACTATATAAACTACAATATTTTAACATGTTATCTCATCCTTTATCTAGTTATGTCAGTATTTTTTATGCTCTACCATTTTAAAGTTATTCACAAATCCTTTGTATATCTGCGCCAATATTTCTAAATTTTTCTTCTATGTTTTCATATCCTCTATCAATATGCTCTAAATTATATACTTCTGTAGTACCGTGTAGCGACTATTCCGGCAATAATTAGAGCTGCACCAGCACGTAAATCAGATGAATATACAGAAGCACCATAGAGTTTTTCTACTCCTTCAAAAATTGCTGATTTTCCTTGGGCTGTAATTTGGGCCCCCATTTTATTTAATTCATTTGTATATTGAAATCTAGATTCCCAAATACTCTCATTTATTATACTAGTTCCATCTGCAAGAGAAAGAACTACTCCCATTTGAGGTTGTAAATCAGTAGGAAAACCAGGATATGGAAGAGTCTTTATTATTGCTTTAGAAGGTCTTTTATCACACCATACTCTTAACTTATCTCCATTCATGTCTACATTTCCACCAATTTCTAATATTTTAGCAGTTATACACTCCAAATGTTTTGTTATACAGTTTTTTACTATTAAATCACCTTTAGAAGCAATTGCTGCAAGCATAAAAGTACCAGCTTCTATTTGGTCTGGAACTACAGAATAACTTTTTCCTCCATTTAGGCTTTTTACTCCGTTTATTTTTATCATATCTGTTCCAGCACCTCTAATATCTGCACCCATTGTGTTTAGAAAATTAGCAATATCAACAATATGAGGCTCTTTAGCTGCATTATCTATAATAGTAGTTCCATCAGCTAAAACACTTGCAAGCATTATATTAATAGTTGCACCAACAGAAACGATATCCATATATATATTTGTTCCAATAAGATTTTTTGCAGTTGCACGAACATTACCACCTGCAATATTAACTTCTGCACCAAGAGATTCAAAGCCTTTAATATGTTGGTCAATAGGTCTTGCGCCTAAATTACATCCGCCCAGGAAGGCCAACTTCTATTTCTTTTTTTCTACCTAACATAGAACCTATTAAATAATATGAAGCCCTAAATTTTCTTGTTAAATCTATGGGGGCGATTGTATTTGTTATGTTTCTAGTATCAACTTCTATACTATTTTTATCTAACCATTTAATTTTAGCACCTAAACCTTCTAGAATTTCACAAGAAAGTTTAACATCTACTATATTTGGTAAATTATTAATTATGCAAGTACCATTAATCAATAATGTGGCAGGTAAAATTGCTACGGCAGAATTTTTAGCACCACTTATTGTAACTTCTCCCTTTAAAGGAGTTCCTCCGTTAATAACTAGTTTTTCCATATAATCCCCCTTAATATAAATCATATATTATAATATTTGTTGCAATATAAATTAGAGTGTAATAATACACTCTAATTATTTAAAATATATCATACAATTATAATTTTTACAATGCTTTTTTAGCTTTGTGCTAATTTTATACTAATATTTTGAAACATCTCAATAACTTTAAATTTAAATTTTACATTGCTAGAATTTTCAGATAAAAGTTTATATTCTTCTTCAGATAAATTGTCTTTTATTGTTTCTTTTGATTCATCTGGAACAATACCACTTGTTACATCTACAAAACAAAGAGGAGGAAACATTACACACCACCAGTTTTGCCCTTTTGCTTCTCCTATCTCTATTTTTAATGCATCATAAAAACCAGCAGGAAATGATATATCTCCATATGTTTTAGTAGGAAAAGAAAAATTTCCAATACTTAAGCTTACAGGGTAATCATATCCATTTTCATATACGGTTTCTTCAGCTATTTTTTGAAGTTCATTTATATTCTCTTTTACTAAAGCTATAACTTCTTCTTTAGAAGTTATATCAGCAGAAATTGTATTTATATATTCTAATACTTTATCTCTTACAATGTATTTTAGATTTTGGTCTTCTGAAGAATCACTATTTGCAATTACATGCAGTCTAAAAACACTATTTTCAATATTTGTAGAAACTGCATTAACATATGAAAATGCACATATAATAGTATAAATAAATAATAAAGATATGAGTATTACACAGCGTTTAATTTCTGATTTTGATACAAATTTTTTCATTATAAACCTCCAATAACAATTTGTATAAAAATTGTTAATAAATCTCTTTAAAAAAAGTATTAACCAAATTTAAAAAAATATACATGTATACATTGTCGAATTTGCGATTACGATTAATATTGACATTACTGGAAATAAATGGTAAAATTTACCAGTAGAAAAACTTAGGAAAATGCGTAAAATGGGGGAATTAATAATATGAATAAAGTGTGTGGTTTTTATGTAAGTAGTGTTCACTTGGTAACTATGATTTTGCCATATTTGAGGGAAAGGCTAAATAATAAAATAAAATTTGAAACATTTTTTGAATATAACCTAACTGAAAATTTAAATAATATTTTAGATAAATTAATAATTAATGAAGATGATAAACAAAAAATTATAAATATAAATTGGAAAAATACAAGAATTAAAAAATATTCATTTATAGAAAAAGGTTTAAAAAATTTATTTGATAATAATAAAGAAAACATTTTATTAATAAGTGGAAGTCAAAAATATATAAAAGAAACAAATTACATATTAGATAAATTCTTTAATAAAAATAGTAATAAAATAAATAATAAAAAAATAACAATTATAAATTGTTATGAAGTAACAGAATTCGATGATAATATAAGGGAAATATTAGATTCACATGAGTATATTATAAATACATCTGGTGTTCATAAAATAGAAGAAGTTTTTGAGGATTATAAAAAGAAAAAAGCAAATTAAAAAAATAAAAGGCTGAAGTACTAGATTTGTATTTCAGTCTTTTTATTAATATAATTTTATTGACGAAATATATAAATTGATATAATATAACAATGAAATTATATGGAGAGGAGAGGATATTTTGGAAAATAAATATAATCAAGCTAAAAAAATACTAGAAAAATATGATCAAATGCATTTATTATCTCAGTATGAAAAATTAGATGATGTAAAAAAAGAATATTTATTGAATCAGATTATAAATATGGACTTTGAGCAAGTTAATGAATTATATGAACAAACAAAAAAAGAAATAAAAATAGGAACAGAAAAAATTGAGCCTATTTCATATATAGAAAAAGAAAAATTATCTAAAGAAGAAAAAGAAAAATATTTTCAAATAGGATCAAATGAAATAAAAAAAGGAAAACTTGCTGTAGTTACAATGGCAGGAGGGCAAGGCACAAGACTTCGGGCACTTAGGGCCAAAAGGAACATATGTATTAAATATAAAACCTGAGCCAAAATCTTTATTTGAAATATTATGTGACAATTTAAAAATAGCAAGAGAAAAATATAATGTAATAGTGCCATGGTATATAATGACAAGTAGAGAAAACAACAGCCAAACAGTAAAGTTTTTTGAAAGAAATAATTATTTTAATTATCCAAAAGAAGCAATAAAATTTTTTATCCAAGGAGAACTTCCAATGGTAGATAAAAATGGTAAAATTCTTTTAACAGAAGAAGGAATGATTAAAGAAGCGGCAGATGGACATGGTGGAATTTTCGAAGCAATGTTTAAAAATAATGTTGTTCAAGATATGAAAGAAAAAGGAATAGAATGGATTTTTATAGGACCAATAGATAACCCTCTTGCAAAAATGGTGGATGAAGTATTTATTGGATTATCAAAAGAAAAAAATGTTTTAGAAGCAGGAAAATCTTTAGTAAAAGCAAACCCAGAAGAAAAGGTAGGTGTTTTTTGTAAAAAGAATGGAAAACCAAGTGTAATAGAATATACGGAAATATCTAAAAAAATGGCACACGAAGTAGATGACCAAAACAATTTAGTTTATGGAGAATCTCATATAAATTGTAATATGTTTAATATAAAAGGATTAGAAATTATCGGAAATCAGAAACTTCCATATCATAGTGCATTTAAAAAAGCAACATATTTAGATAATGATGGAAAGATTATAAAACCAGAAGAGCCAAATGCATACAAATTTGAAAGTTTTATATTTGATGCATTTAATAAATTAGATAAAATGCTTATTTTAAGAATAAAAAGAGAAGAAGAATTTGCCCCAGTAAAAAATAAAGAAGGTGTAGACAGCGCAGATACAGCAACAGAGTTATATAATAAATATCATAGTATTATTGATTAGTAAGACAAATTGTAATTTGTTGTATAGAGATTAGAGGTTAGAGGTTGGAGATTAGAATTTAAAAATGTAGGGACGGCAATCTGCCGTCCGAAAAATACGAAATTTATTGCAAATGTTGTAGGGGCGATTTTAA
>CALXNI010000015.1 GCA_944389715.1 uncultured Clostridia bacterium
AAATCTGTAGGGGTCGCACCCCTGGGCGACCCTTAAATATTGATATGCGGGTCGCCGTGGGCGGCGACCCCTACAACATTTGCAATTATTTTGTTTTGGCGGGCGGGTGTGGAACCCCGCCCCTACAAATCCAAATTCTCAATTCCAAATTCTATTCTACAAATTACTATTTTTCCATTAACTATCTCGCAATATCATATATTTGTATTCCTTTTTTATTTTTGGGAAATTCAATAAATATGTATAAAAAATAAAAAAAATTATACATATTTTTAAAACATGTATAATTAACTTTATATTTTTATACATAATAGGAACATAATATAAAACAGCTTTGTTGTTATATTCCAAATTCTTTTGAGTATTCTACTATACCAGTTATTTTATCATCTATATCATTTAATTTTATTGCCATAAAATTTTCATTTGGCACTTCAAATGGAGCCTTTATTCCATACTGACTTGCTGGTATATAACCTGCTTTTGAATAAAAATTTGGGCTTCCTAAAACAATGGAATAATGATAACCTAATTTTTTTGCTATTTGGTGTCCCTTTTCTATTAATTTCTTTCCTATACCCTGTCTTTGATACTTTGGTAATATTCCAAGTGGTGCTAATGCTATTTCTTCATATTCTCCTATTTTTATTTTTGTAAATAATATATAGCCAACTATTTTATTGTCTAGTATTGCTACCAAAGATAGTTCTGGAATAAAATTATTGCTTTTTCTTAAGTTTACTACTAAATCTTGTTCGTTTCCGTCACTATGTTCTGCTGTCAAAAATGCCGTCTTTATGGCACTGTACACTTCATCATAATCCTTTTTATTTTCTTGTCTTATTTCTAACATTGTTAATCTCCTCTACAACTATTTAATTATTGTATTCTATTCCAGTACACAAAATCAGATGTTTCATTTCTTTAAAATGTAATTTGCTTGTCATTATTTTACCATACTAATCTATTTTGTCAATTAATTTGCCAAAATTGATTCGTTTTCAGGTAAATCACTTGGTGTAAGCGGTTCCTCTTCATTTTCGCTTGAAGTGTTTTCCTCTGGATCTTGATTTCCATCATAGGTGCCACCTTGAACTTCGTCAGGTTCATTCACAGTATTTTCACTATCAGAATTATTATCATTATTAGTATCATCCGAGTTTATATCATTTGTATTTGAAGATGATTGAGTATTGTCAGAAGTATTAGTAGTATTGTTATCAGTGTTATCAGTTTGGTTGTTATCTATAACTATATTAGTTTCGTTTTCCTCTTCTGGTGGTGCTTCCTCTTCTAAATCTGGATCAAAAGTTAATTCATTATAATCTTCTTCATAGTCATTATTGGTATTGGTGCTTGATGAGCTATTTGTATTTGATGAATTTGTTAATTTATTTCCAGAATGCATTGTACATTCATCTGGTTTAGTTCTCCATAAGAAATATTCTTCATATGTATTTGGACAACCACTATTTGCAATACATCCTGAATCTGCACATATTATTTCTGTTTGAATCCAGCTTGGTTTATCAAAGCTTGCATCGTCTAAATCAGAATGTACCCTTTTCATTACATTGGCCCATATTATTCCAGCAGGACTTTGTCTATTAAAATATATAGTTTCATTTTGATCATATCCGAACCATGTAACTGCTGTATAGTAAGGAGTGAAACCACATAACCATCTATCGTAATTTTCATTTGTAGTACCTGTTTTAGCTGCTGTATCTATACCTGATACTTTGCAATATCTTGCGGTACCATTATTGCCTTCAACTGGTTCAGTCAAAATTTCTTGCATAACATATGCTACTTGCTTTGAAATTACTTTTTTTGTTTTAGGGTTAGCCTTAGCAACTGTCTTACCAGATTTATTAGTTATAGTAGTATAAAAACTTGGTTCTATATATACACCATCATTGGCAATTGTAGCATAGGCAGCAGCCATTTCTAAAGGTGTAATTCCTTTTTCTAATCCACCCAATGCTAATGGCAAATTTTCATCGTTATCTGTAAGGGTTGTTATCCCCATCTTCTTTAAATATTTAATTGCAGTTTTAGGTGTTATTTCTTCCAACATTTCAACAAATGGAATGTTTTGAGAGCTTTCTATTGCACGTCTTACAGTAGCCTCACCTAAATATACATCATTATAATTTTCCGGAGAATAATTGCCTTCAAAAGTTTTTTGCACATCATCGTATACGGTAGCTGCTGTAAAAATTTTTTTATCTATTCCGTGGTAATACTACTGCTAATGGTTTGATTGCAGAACCTGTTTGCCTTGTACTTTGTGTTACTCTATTTAGTCCTCTTGCTGTAGTTTTTTCTCCTAATCCACCACTACATGCTACAACTTGTCCAGTTTCATGATCGATTATAACCATTGCTGCTTGTGATGGATCTCCACCTTGTCTTGATGCAACTCTATATTCGCTTTTATTAAATTCTGTATCTACCTCATCTTGAATATCTGAGTCTTGAGTACTATGTATAGTTAATCCTGATAAATAAATGTAATTAGTTGCAAAAGTTTCTGTAATATTATTTTTATCTGCTAGATCTGAAATTACTTCTGATATTAATGCATCAGTATGATAAGCGTATATGCCTTCACTTGATTCTATGGTTCCTTTATCAAAATCCAATCCAGAATCAACTTCAAAACTTGCAATATTATATTCTTCTTCTGTTATATATCCTAATTCTAACATTTTTTGTAAAACTGTTTTTGTTCTTTTGCTAATTTTTTCAGTATTGTCTAAATCCTCATCAAATGGATTATATGAATTTGGAGAATTGTTTATACCAGCTAAAAATGCACATTCAGCTAATGATAATTCACTAACATTTTTACTAAAATAATACTCAGCTCCAGTACCCACACCGTATATATTTGGTCCAACATATATCACATTTAAATACATTTCTAAAATTTCATCTTTTGAAAAATACCATTCTAATTGATATGCTTTCCACCATTCTTTTATTTTACGTGTAACAGAATCTGTATTATCACCTGTTAAATTTTTTACTAACTGTTGGGTAATAGTACTTCCTCCATATGACGAATTTCCAGCATGTAAAATATACGAAAGTATTGCACCACCAGTCCTTTTTATATCAACTCCACTGTGTTTATAAAATCTTTCGTCTTCAATTGACACATATGCATTTTTTAGGTTATCTGGTATGTCATCAAAATCTACTATTATTTTTTTTCTTTCGCTACCAAGCTCAGCAATAATATTACCATTAGTATCAACCACAATAGAACATTCGTTATTAAACATATCCATAGTTAATTGTTTCCATTTATATGCAGAAATTATGGTGTTTATAATTAGAGCTACAAATATAATTGCAAGTATAATTAATATAAACCTTTTAATTCTTTTCTTTAATGGAAGTTTATTTGCATTTTTTAATTTCTTATTTTTTTTACTATTCTTTTTTGATTTGTTTTCTTTTTTCGAAGATTTATTTTTTTGCATTTCTCGTACTGATTTTGGTATTTCTTCTTCTTTTAAATCTTGAACTGCATTTTTATTTTTAAACATAATTATCACTTTCCATGTTTTAATTTATGTTAGTATATCATATTAAACAAAAAAAGCAAAATTCTTTATTGTTTGACGTATTTTAATTACTTTGATATATTAAAATAAATTTTATATCATTTTATAATTATACACATACTATATAAAATGAGGTGTTTTATGAATATAACAAAGTACGAAACTAATTTTAGAAGGAATTTATTTATGAATATAACCTCTACCATTAATTTTACATCTGATATTTATAAAGAGGAAAATAAATTAATAAATATATATCCTTCAATTGAATTTCAAGAATTTTTGGGTTTCGGTCGGTGCACTAACTCGGGTCTTCATGCTATAATTTATCTATTTGTTCAAAAGAAATTTCCGATAAAATTTTAGATGAATACTTTTTAAAAAATCAAATGAATTACAATATATGCAGATTAAGTATAGGAAGCTCAGATTTTAATTTAAATAGTTACTCATATTCAGGCAAAACAGACCTATCTGACTTTTCTATTTCAGAGGACATGAAATATGTTGTGCCAATTATAAAAAAAGCTCAAAAACGAAATATGAACTTAAAGTTTCTAGCATCACCTTGGAGTCCTCCCTCTTTTATGAAAAGTAACAAAAAGCTAACTGATGGAGGAAAACTACTTCCAGAGTTTAAAAAAGCTTATGCAAATTATCTGGCAAATTTTATCAAAGCATATGAAAAAGAAAATATATATGTAGATTATATGACTATTCAAAATGAACCAAATGCAATTCAGATATGGGAATCATGTTTATATAGTCCTGTAGAAGAATTGGACTTACTTATTAATTATATTTATCCTGAATTTAAAAGGAATAATATTAATATTAAATTACTAATTTGGGATCATAATAAAGAAAAATTATTAAAACGTGCTACAAATTCTTTTAAATATAAAGGAGCACTTGATAAAGTTTCTGGTATTGCTTTTCATTGGTATACTGGTGATCATTTTGAAAATATTGAATTAACCAAAAAACTATATCCAAATAAATTATTAATTCATACCGAAGGATGCACTGGTTATTCTGCCTTTAATAAAAAAGAAGAAATTAAAAATGCAGAAATTTATGCTCATGATATTATAGGTGATTTAAATGCAGGTATAAATGCATTTATTGATTGGAATATGGTACTTGACTATCAAGGTGGTCCTAACCATAAAGATAACTTTTGTAATAGTCCAATAATGTTAAATAAAAATAAAACAGATTATATTAAAAACTTATCATTTTACTATATTAAACATTTTAGCAAGTTTATAGGTCCTGGAAGCAAAAGAATTGGATTTAGTAAATTTTCTGATAAATTTGAAGTTACAGCATTTAAAAATCCTGATAAAAGTGTTATTATAGTATTGTTAAATAGAAATAATTTTAATGTTGAATATAATCTAAAAATAAATGAACAAATATTTCATGACAATTTAGACAGCCACGCAATTGTAACATTTTTAATTAGAATATAATAAATTGCAAACATTGTAGGGGTCGCTGCCTACAGCGACCCGAATAGATAACAAACTATACATTAAAGGAGGCAAAATATGATAAATAGAGAATTAAATCCTGATTTTTTAAATTCATTTTTGGACTATAGCATTACTATACTTAACAAGTCTCCAAATAGTATAAAAGAATATAATTATGACCTTACTAACTTTTTAAAATTTATAAAAATACATTTTAAATTAACAAAAGAAAAAGATTATTCAAAAATAGATATAAGTGATTTAGATATAGATGCTGTTAGGAAAATAACATTAGAAGATATACATAGCTATATTTCATACATGGCAACAGAGCTTAGGAGCAAGCCTGCAACTCGTGCTAGAAAAATTTCTACAATTAGAATCTTTTTTAAATACTTGTCTCAAAAAGCAAAATTAATAGATACAAACCCAGCACAAAATTTGGAAACTCCAAAACTAGGAAAAAGAATGCCTAAATATTTATCTCTAGATGAAAGCAAAAAATTATTAGAAGTTACCCAAAGTGAAGATAATAGAAATTCTGAGAGAGATTATGCAATAATTACTCTATTTTTAAATTGTGGAATGCGTTTATCAGAACTTGTTAATATAAATATTAAGGATATTACTTTTAGTGAGTCTAAACGTACCGTTATAGGTAAAGGAAATAAGGAACGTACTATTTATTTAAATAATGCTTGTATGTCAGCAATAAAAGAGTATTTGCTAGTTAGGCCAAAAGAAGGCATAATATATGATTCAAAAGATGCCTTATTTTTAAGTGAAAGACGAGAAAGAATTAGCAATAGAACTGTTCAATTAATAGTAAAAAAAGAACTTTCAAGAGCGGGTTTAGACGTAAATAAATATTCTGTACATAAATTAAGACATACTGCAGCAACACTCATGTATCAATATGGTAATGTTGATATTCGTGCACTTCAAGAATTACTTGGACATGAAAGTATTTCTACAACAGAGATTTACACTCATGTAGATAATAGTCAAATTAGAAGTGCAGTAGAAAATAATCCACTTGCAAATTTATGATTTTTATTTTGGGCGGACACAAGGCCCGCCCCTACAGCATTAAAGACATAACTAATTAATTAAATAACAGGTATTAATAATTCTTGGTCTACATTTATATTACTACTATCTAAATTATTTATTCTTATTAAATCATTTATTATAAATCTTACATCTTTATTTTTGTAATACTCATTATTTACTTGATTTGATTTAGCAATATTCCATAATGTATCACCTTGAGATACATATATAGTTTTATATTCGACTTGTTTATGTGATAATGTGGCTTTGTTAATTATTAAGCTTATCAATAAAATTATTCCTAAAATTATTAGTATACTTCTTATAAATTTTTTTACATTTTTTATTTTCATTATATCTACCACCTTTTTGTATTTTATATGTAATTTTTGCGAACATTTATTTGTTTTTTCTGTTTTTATTATAAACGAACATTTGTTTCTTGTCAATATTTTTTTTTAAATTTTAAATTGTAATTTGTTTTTGAGAGGTGAGAGGTGCGAAGTGTGAGGTGTGCTTTTTAGGGCTAGGCTACGTAAGGTTTACCCTAATTTCACACTTCCCACATCCCACTTCTCACTTCTCATTAAATTACAATTTATAAAATAATCTGGTTTTATATACTTTTCAAAAATAATATGATAGAATATTTGTATTAAATTATAATTTAAGGAGTTTTTGTTATGAAAAATAAAGAAACTATTGTAATTTTGGATTTTTATAGTCAATTTAATCAATTAATAGCAAGACGTGTTAGAGAATGTAATGTATATTCAGAAGTATTACCCTATGATACACCAATTGAAAAAATAAAAGCACTTAATCCAAAAGGAATTATATTCACTGGAGGACCAGCTAGTGTTTACGAGGAAGATTCTCCAACTTGCGATAAGGAAATATTTAATTTAGGTGTACCAATTCTTCGGCATTTGTTATGGAATGCAACTAATGAGTAATACACTAGGAGGAGTTGTAGAACGTGGTATAAAAAAAGAATATGGAGAAATAGAAGTAAATTTAGATACCTCTTCTCCTCTATTCCAAGGATTTGATAATAAAAATATTTGTTTAATGAGTCATACAGATTTAGTAAAAGATTTACCAGATGGATTTAGAGTAATTGCAACTACAAACAACTGCCCTGTTGCAGCAATAGAAAATAAAGAATTAAATTTTTATGGCATTCAATTTCATGCAGAAGTAAATAATACAGTAAATGGTATAAAAATAATTAGAAACTTTTTATATAATGTATGCAAATGCTCAGGAGATTGGAAAATGTCTTCTTTTGTTGAAGAATCAATAAAATCTTTAAGAGAAAAAATAGGAGACAAAAAAGTGTTACTTGCTCTATCTGGTGGTGTTGATTCTTCAGTTGCAGCAGTACTTTTACATAAAGCAATTGGAAAACAATTAACCTGTATTTTCGTTGACCATGGTCTTCTTCGTAAAAATGAAGGTGACGAGGTAGAAAACATTTTTAGAAACCAATTTGATATAAACTTAATTAGAGTAAATGCAGAAGATAGATTTTTATCAAAGCTTGCTGGAGTTTCTGAACCAGAGAAAAAGAGAAAAATAATTGGCGAAGAATTTATAAGAGTATTTGAAGAAGAAGCAAAAAAAATTGGAACAGTTGATTTCTTAGTACAAGGAACTATTTATCCTGATGTTATAGAAAGTGGTAAAGGAAAAGCCGCTGTAATAAAGAGCCATCACAATGTTGGTGGACTTCCGGACTATGTAGATTTTAAAGAAATAATTGAACCATTAAGAGATTTATTTAAAGACGAAGTTAGAAAAACTGGATTAGAACTAAATATTCCTGAAAAACTAGTATATAGACAACCTTTCCCTGGTCCAGGTCTTGCAATTAGAATTATAGGTGACATTACAAAAGAAAAATTAGAAATATTAAAAGATGCAGATTATATATTTAGAGAAGAAATTGCAAATGCAGGTTTAGATAAGGATTTAAATCAATATTTTGCAGTTCTTACAAATTTAAAATCTGTTGGCGTTATGGGAGATTATAGAACTTATGATTATACTTTAGCTTTAAGAAGTGTTTGTACAACTGATTTTATGACAGCAACTTGGAGTAAAATTCCTTATGATATATTAGAAAAAGTATCAACAAGAATTGTAAACGAAGTAAAACATATAAATAGAGTTGTTTATGATATAACATCTAAGCCACCTGCAACAATTGAATGGGAGTAAACTTGAATTAAAAAAATAAGTTGGATGAATATATTTACCCAACTTATTTTTTAGTTTTATTCTATGACTTATATGAAGTGTCTATTTCTTTAAGCATTACATCATGGGCTCCACCTTCTGAAATACTTACATCTGATACAAGTGTTAATCTTGCTTTTTCATGTAATTCAGGAATTGTAGTAGCACCACAATTACACATTGTTGATTTTATTTTTGCAATTGTTACTGACAAGTTATCTTTTAAAGATCCTGCATAAGGTATATATGAATCTACACCTTCTTCAAATGCAAGTCTATCCTTTGCTTCTCCTCCTAAATCATATCTTTGCCAGTTTCTTGCTCTGTTTGAACCTTCTCCCCAATATTCTTTAACATAGTTATTTCCTACTTTTACAACTCTAGTTGGACTTTCGTCAAATCTTGCAAAATATCTTCCCATCATTACATAGTCAGCACCCATTGCAAGTGCAAGTGTAATATGATGGTCATATACTATTCCTCCATCTGAGCATACTGGAATATAAATTCCTGTTTCTTCAAAATATTTATTTCTTTCATCTACTACTTCCATTAATGCACTAGCTTGTCCTCTACCAATTCCTTTTGTTTCACGAGTTATACAAATAGATCCACCACCTACTCCAACTTTAATAAAATCAGCACCTGCATCTGCTAAATATCTAAATCCTTCTCTGTCTACTACATTTCCAGCTCCTATTTTTACATCTTCCCCATATTTTTCTCTTACAAAATCTATAGTTCTTTTTTGCCATACAGAATATCCATCAGAAGAATCCATACAAATAATATCTACACCTGCATTTACTAATGCTGGTATTCTTTCTTCATAATCTCTTGTATTGATTCCAGCACCAACTATATATCTTTTATTTTCGTCTAATAAAGAATTCGGATTGTTTTTTCTATCTTCATAATCTTTTCTAAATACTAAATATTTTAAGTTACCTTCTTTTGTTAATATTGGCAAACAGTTTATTTTGTTTTCCCAGATTATATCATTTGCTTCTGAAAGTGTTATACCTTTTTCGGCCCAAATAACATTTTCTTTTTTTGTCATAAAATTATCAATAGGCTCATCTTGATTGTCTCTAGATAATCTATAATCTTTATTAGTAACAATTCCTAAAAATTTACCATTTGCTGTTCCATCATCTGTAATAATTACTGTAGAATGTCCAGTTTTTTTAACTAAATCTAATACTTCTTTAAGAGTTGTTCCTGATTTAACATTAGAATCACTAATTACGAAACCTGCCTTATGTTTTTTTACATGATAAACCATTTCAGCTTGAGATTCTATTGATTGAGAACCATAAATAAAAGCAAGTCCTCCTTCTCTTGCAAGTGCAATTCCCATTTTTTCACCTGATACTGATTGCATAATTGCTGATACCATTGGCACATTTGCATAATATTTTGCTTGCTCTCCTCTTTTAAATTTTACAAGTGGTGTTCTAAGTGATACATTTGCTGGTATACAATTTTCTGTAGTTAAATTTGGTAATAATAAAAATTCATTAAATGTTCTTGATATGTCTGGTAATATTTTTGCCATGTTTTTATCTCCCTTCAAATTAAATTTCAATACATTATATAACAAAAAGAGACTAATTACAAGATTAATCTCTTTTTATTATATAATATTTTTTATGCTCTTGGATGTGCTTTTCTATACACATTTTTTATACTTTCGTCTTGAAATTGCATATAAACTTGTGTAGAAGAAATATCAGAATGTCCAAGCATTGTTTGTATAGCTTTTAAATCTGCTCCATTTTGTAATAAATGTGTTGCAAACGAGTGTCTTAAAACATGTAGTGTTATATCTTTTGTGATATGTGCTTGTTCTTTATAATATTTAATAATTTTCCAAAATCCTTGCCTTGTTAATCTTCTACCATTTATATTTACAAATAAAGATTTTTCATTTTCTGATTTTATCATTATTGGTCTTGCTTCCTGAATATATTCTTTTAACGCTTTTAATGACATTGTGCCAAGAGGAATATTTCTTTGCTTATTTCCTGTTTTACAAGTTACATATCCTGTTTCTAAATTAACATCATCTATATCAAGAGATATTATTTCTGTAACTCTCATTCCTGTAGCATAGGCAAATTCAAGCATTGCTTTATCTCTTATACCTTTTAAGTCAATATTTTTTGGTTGCTCTAATAGTAACGACACTTCTTGTGTAGTTAAGATACTAGGAACTCTTTTTTCTACCTTAGGTGATTGTATTCCTTCTGTTGGATCTAATTTTACTTTACTATTTCTTAATAAATATTGATAGAATAGTCTAATAGAAGCTAGATTTCTAGATATAGTAGAAGCTTTTTTATTCATATCATGTAAGTAATTTAAATAAACTTTTATATCTTCAGGTTTAACTTTTGCATAATTTATTTTATTAGCCTCAACATATTTTTTATATTGAACTATATCCCTTCTATATGATTGTAATGTATTTTCTGATAATTTCTTATCATTTTTTATAAATTCTAAAAAATTAGTAATTTCTTTTTCCATTATAGTAGCTCCTTTATTAATAAATATATATTTGTTATTTTATGAACATTCATTATGTATATATTTATATCAGATTAGAAATAAAAAGTAAATACATTTTTTAAATATATTTTATAATTAATAGTAAAATATTTTTAGAAACATATACTTCTATAAAAGAGGATAATATTAAAATTCCTAAAACAAGTAATGAAACTAATGTATGTCTTAATATTTCTAACTTTATATTTTCTTTTCTTTTATCTTTCATTATAGAATTATGCAATCTCATTCCACTTACTGCAAGAACTATTATGCATGGAATAAATAATATATGTTGTAGTAAAACTGCAGAAAGTATAAATAAAATTCCTTTTCCGAGTTCCTATACTCAATATTATAGAAGAAATTGTATATCCTAAACAAAAACCTCTAAAACAAATAGTTAAATAAACAATTGATATTCCTATAACAGTAGAACCCATAAACCAAAGGAAAAAAGCCAGCACACAATTTTTTTTAATTGAATCTTTAAGTAAAGCTAATTCATCTACATTATTATTATCCTTTAAATTATGAATGGAAGAAGATATGTAATTATTAATTTCTGTAGCTTGTTGCTCTGAGGTATTATTAATGAATATAACTCCTATTATTAATCCTATTATAAATATAATAGTTATTATTGCATATTCTTTTATGTTATTTTCTATATGAGTCAATAAAAAGTCTTTTAATTTTGATGATTTTACATTTCTATGATATCTTCTGTTCATTTTTCCCTCCAAATTGTTTATACATAATGTGTATTCAATTGGCAAAAAAAAAGAACAGAAAATGTTCTTTTTACAATTTAACCTGTCCGTATACTCCTCCACCGCCTGCTTGTATATTCATTTTTCCATCTCTTGCACATGCTATATTATTTGCGACTTTTTCTCCAACAACTGCTTCTATATCATCTTTAGATAATTTGTGTATTATGTTCATTTCTGTATTAAAAGTATCTAATAGCTTTTCTAAACTTTTTTTTCCTACACCTGGTATAAAACTAAGTGGTATTTGATAAATATATTCTGGTCTATTTTTTGGACTAATAGATTTTTTCTTATCTTTAATTAATTCAATTCTATCAAAAACACCCATAGTAATATTTCTACTGTCACAAGTATCACATTTTGTAACTGGGGCATCTCCTTTAATATTTTTACCACAAACTTCACAATACGTTCTATGATATTTACCAAGTTTTGGATCCATACCATAGTTTGAAATGATTTTTCTTCCGTCTTCATTTCTTATTGCTTTTAAAAGTTCTTTAAAACTTATATCTTCTACTAATATTTTATTATATTCTCTAGCAATTTTAGGTAATGAATGTGCATCAGAGTTTGTTAAAAATGCTTTGTTTTCTAACTCTGAAATCGTATCAGCAAGATAAGTATCAGAACTTAAACCTAATTCTATTGCAGGTATTTTATAATATTTTTCTTTAAAAATTTTCTCTAACCTATCTGTACAATTTCCATAAAAGCTTTTGTGAGGTGTAAAGCAATGTGCAGGAATTAATACTCCATTATATTTTTCTACAATGTCAACTAAGTCATATGCAGAAATATCTGCTCTTTGTGAACTAAGTGTAATATTTTTAATATGTTTGCTCATTTCGTTTGAGAAACCTTTTATATCTTTTAAATGTGGAAAATAACAAAGATTGTGTGCACTTCCACAATGTCCATTTAACCCTTCTTCTGATGTTTCTATTTCACTTCCTAAAATTATACAGACCTTATCTTTATATATTATTCCGCCATCTCTTATTTCATAGGCTTCTCCTGTACTTAGAAAGTTTTCTATATCTTCAATTACATATGGTGAGGCACAATCTATAATTCCTACAATATCTATTCCTTTTCTTTCTCTACATTCTTTTGCTATATTTGCAAAATTAAGACTTCTTGCTGCTGTTATTTTTATTGGCTTATTATTTTCACTTCTTCCTATGTGTACATGTAAATCTGCAAATATTTCGTACATTTTATACTCCATTTCTATAAATAAATTTCTGTATTATTGTCTTCTCCGTTTTCTTCTATCTTTTGTTTCATATCTTTTAAACTTTTTAAATACCCGTCATACTTATTAATAATTTCTCTTGGATATTCTATTTCTGACATAGAACCAGCATTCTTTCCAAGAATGGATAAAAAACTATGTTTATAAAAATCTATCATGCTTTTATCTCCTTTGCTATATTTATAAATTTTTTAAAATCAGCCATATATATATTGTTACAATTTTTTAAGTTTCTAGTTTCTAATAAAATAAGTGCTTCTTCTATAGGAAATGCTATTCTTTCCGGTCTATCTAAAAGCATTCCTCCAAATTGATCTGCTAATTCTAATATATCACTTTCTTTTTTTCTAGGATAATTATTGCTATACCTATTATGTTGCTCACACATTATGCAAAAATCTCTTGAAAATCCTAAACTCTCCAGATATTCAGCACTTTCTTTTGCATATGATTCTATTTTTTTTATGTCTTGAGCATTATTAATTTTTTTACATTGACATAATAGCATTGCTGTTACTACTTCGTTTTCATCTACATCAATATTCATAACTTCAATAAACATTTTTGTAATTAGTGCTTTAAATATAACTGAATTATCAAAAAAAATCCCAGTTTTTCTTTTTAAGTAATTCATTATTTCTATTTTTTTGCCAAAATCCTTTTCTGATAGTATATATTCCGAAATTGATTGTTCCATGGTTTCCTCCATATTACTATTATTAATTTAATTATATGTCAAATAACCATCTGTTTCAATAATGTAACTTAAATGTAATTCATTTGTAATTATTTGGTAATAATTTTACAATTTATTAATTTCTCCTCTTGCTAAAGCATCACATCTATTATTAAATTCATTATCACTATGACCTTTTACCTTTATAAATTTAACTCTATGTTTTTTTGTTAAATCATATAGTTCTTGCCACAATTCTTTATTCTTTACGGGTTCTTTTCCAGATGTTCTCCAATTATTTTTAAGCCAGTTATATATCCATCCATTATTAAATGCATTTACGACATATGCACTATCACTGTATACTTCCACCTCACACTCTCGTTTTAAAAGCTTTAGTCCCTCTATTACTGCAGTAATTTCCATTATATTATTAGTAGTTTCTTTGCTTCCACCACTTATTTCTTTTTTTACATCATTAAACATTAGAATTGCACACCAGCCACCTGGTCCAGGATTTCCGAGAACACGCTCCATCTGTATATATTATAACCTTATCCATAATTTTCCTTTCTTTTATAAATTGTAATTTGTCTTTTTCTTTTCTTTATGATATTATATCAATAAATATAATTATTTTTCAATAATTAGGAGTAAATAATGAGCAGAATTTTAGGAATAATATCTGAATATAATCCATTTCACAACGGCCACCTTTATCAACTAGAAAAATCTAAAGAGTTAGTTAATCCAGATTATTCTATTTGTATTATGAGTGGTAATTTTGTACAACGCGGGGAACCTTCATTAATAGACAAATGGTCTAAAGCAGAAATTGCAATAAAATGTGGATTTGACATGGTAATAGAACTTCCTACAGTTTATGCTATTTCAAGTGCAGAAAATTTTGCTCAAGGTGCAATTAAAATTTTACAAGCATTTGGAGATGTTACTCTCTCTTTTGGAAGTGAACTTGGGAACTTATCTATATTAAATGAGTTTGCAGATATATTTTATGATGAACCTAAAGAATACTTAACTATTTTAAATCATGAGCTTGACAAAGGATTATCATATCCAAAAGCTAGAGAAAATGCTGTTTTATTTTATCTTAATGATATAAGAAAATATTCAAATGTATTATCTTCTCCAAATAATATATTAGCAATAGAATACCTAAAAGCAATAAAAAAATTTAAAAGTAAAATTTTGCCTATAACTATTAAAAGGATTGGTACAGAATATAATAGTACAAATATTAATGGAAGTTTTGCAAGTGCGACGGCAATAAGGAAATTAATAAATGATAATAAAAATATAAAAGGATTACTTCCTAAATCTTCTTTTGAAATTTTAAATTCGAATATTAAATATGGTAAGCTTGTAAATTCAATTAAGATTTTTGAAAAAGAAATAATATATACTTTAAGAAAAATGAGTGTTCAAGAAATAGCAAATCTGCAAGATGTTTCTGAAGGTTTAGAAAATTTAATAAAACAAGCAGCAAATTCTTGTAACAATTTAGAAGATTTAATAAATTCAATAAAATCTAAAAGATATACTCGTTCAAGAATTCAAAGAATACTCCTTTACTCTATTCTAAATATTACTAAAAAAGATATTCAAGATTCTTATAAAGCAAAACCATATATTAGAATTTTGGGTGTAAGCCAACATGGAAGATCATTATTATCACAAGTTAGTAGTAATAGATTAAAATATCCTGTTGTTACTTCTGTTAAAAAATTTATGGACAGTAAAAATAACAAAACATTAAAAAATATGTTAGAAAAAGATATCCTTGCAACTAATATATATACATTGGGTTATGAATATGGTTCAAAAGCAAATTTAGATTATACAAAGAAATTGATAATAAATTAGAAACAAAAAGGGACAGACCCCAATCGTTTCAATTTTTAAAAATTGAAACGATTGGGGTCTGTCCCTTTTTGTTTCTATTCATCCCAGTTATGATATACATCCATTACATCATCTAAATCTTCTAGGTTGTCTATTAATTTTTGCATTCTTTCGCTTCCTTTTTCGTCTAATTCTACGTATGTTGTTGGAACCATTTGAATTTCTGCTTGTTCGAATTCAATATTTTCTTTTTCTAAAGCTTCTCTTACCCCAGAAAAATCTTCTGGCGCTGTTGTAATTTCATAGCATTCTTCTTCAGATTTAAAATCTTCTGCTCCGTTATCTATTGCAATTAACATCAAGTCATCTTCTGATAAATCTGTTTTAGTTTTATCTATTATAATAACACCTTTTTTATTAAATAAATATGATACACAACCATTTGTTCCTAAATTTCCACCTGCTTTATCGAAAACATGTCTTAAATCAGCTGCTGTTCTGTTTTTGTTATCTGTTGATGCATTAACAATTACAGCAACACCATTTGGACCATATCCTTCATATGTAATTTCTTCATAATTTTCATTACTTGATGAAGCTTTTTTAATTGCGTTATTTATTGTATCATTTGGCATATTTGCGGCTTTACATTTTGCTATAACAGCCTTTAATTTTGAATTTCCAGCTGGCTCTGGTCCACCTTCTTTTACTGCAATTAATAGTTCTCTTCCTAGTTTTGTAAATATTTTTCCTCTAGCTGCATCTGCTTTTCCTTTTTTAGCTTGTATATTATGCCATTTACTGTGTCCTGACATATTCTCTCCTCCTTAAAATTTACGAAAAGTAAATTTTGTAATATTCACTCTTCACTATTCAAATTTCATTAAACATAAATATATTATCATACTTTTTTTATTTTGTGTAGTGTTTATTTCTACTTTTTTTATTTTAAATTATCCATAAAAAACTTTTCAATTTTATCAAAAGGAATAATGTCTACTTTATCATACAAATCAGTATGAACAGCATCTGGTATAAGCATTAATTCTTTATTATCTGTATATTTACCATTTTTAATCATATCATTATACGCATCTTTACTAAAATAACAAGAATGTGCTTTTTCTCCATGAATTATTAAAACTGCATTTCTAATTTCGCCTGCATAAGTATGCTGAGGCGTGTTTATAAATGATAAGCTTGATGTTACATTCCATCCACCATTTGAATTTAAGCTCCTTTTATGAATTCATTTACTAAAGTATTAGATGTTCCATGTAAATTATAACTTCCCGTTAATGTTACAATTTTCATAATAAATTCCTCCTTTCATCCTAATAATTTTAAAATTCCTTTATAAGCAATTTCATATATTGTTAAATATTCAAATGGTACATTTGCTTTCTCCATTGCTTCTTTTTGCTTATCTGTTACAAATGTATATGGATAAATTCCATACATAAAAGGGAAAAAAGAAAAAATAAATTCATTTTTTTCTTTCTCACTCATAGTAGTAGAAAATTTATCAAGACATTTTTTTACGGCTTTAATTGAATTTCCATAGGCAGATTTAAAATCAGCTAATGCTTCCATTCTACTATTTTCCTCCATATCATATAAATTCATTGCCAGTAACTTTAGCAATGTTGGTCTTTTTTCAATTGTGTGTGCTAAATCACTTGCAAATGATTCTTTTGTCAATTTATCATTTTCTTCATACATCTTGTTTAAGTCATCTATCCATTTTTCATATTCTCTTTGGAAAAGTGCTAGAAAAATTTCTTCTTTCGTTTCAAAATAATTATATATTGATGTTCGTGAAAAAGAAGTGTTTTCTCCAATCTGTTTTATAGTTATATCCTTAAAATTTTCCTTTTTATAAAGTTCTTCACAAGCATTTATAATTTCTTCTCTTCTAATATCAACCATTTTTTTAGTCATTCTATTATCTCCACCTTTTTTTGACACAGTGTCAGTCTAATTGTTATATATCATTTTTCTGACACAGTGTCAACACTTTTTTAACAAAAAAATTGAGTGACCTTTAATGGACACTCATTTAGAATTTTCCTTTATTATATCTTTTACAACTTCTCCTGCAATTATAAGTCCTGCTACAGATGGAACAAATGAAATACTACCTGGAATTTGTTTTCGATTTTCTTCATCTTTTTTAATTTTTATAGGCTCTTCTTTTGAATACACTACTTTAAGTTTTTTTATACCCTTATGTTTTAATTCTTTTCTCAAAACTTTTGCTAAAGGACATACACTTGTCTTGTATATATCTGATACCTCAAATCTTGTTGGATCTAATTTGTTACCTGTTCCCATACTAGATATTATTGGAATTTTTAATTTTTCTGCTCTAATCACTAACTCTAATTTAGCTGTTACTGTATCTATTGCATCTACAATATATGATATTGTTTTATCTAGTATTCCTTTTGTTTCTGGCATAAAAAACTCTTTATAAGTTTCCACATTAGCTTCTGGATTTATTTCTAAAATTCTCTCTTTAGCAACTTCTACTTTCGACCTTCCTATTGTTTTTTTTGTTGCTATAATTTGTCTGTTTAAATTACTTAAAGAAACATTATCATTATCTACTAATATAAAATTTCCTACTCCTGCTCTTGCTAAAGCTTCTACAACAAAAGACCCAACTCCACCTATTCCAAATATAGCTACTTTTGATTTACTTAATTTTTCTATTCCGTTTTTTCCAATTAATAATTCTGTTCTTGAAAATTGTTCTAACATTTCTTTCTCCTTAACTTTATTTAACGTTTTTTTCTATTAATCTCATTTTTTTATTCTCCTATATTATTTTATAACAATATTTAAACTTAATTTATCTATTTTGTCAATGTGTTCAGATAATATATATCTTTAACAGATTATAATTCATATTTTAGTAATTTCTTTGGAGAGCGGGCGATTAAAATCGCCCCTACATTTTCTCTACAATCTTAAATTTTGGTCTGAACATTAACTTTATTTTTTATCTCTAAATTTATATTTATAAACTAAAAATGTAACTATAGCAATTAATATAATAGCCACTACAATTATTAATACTATATTTGTATTATTCAGTTTTGTTTCTTCAACTTGATTATTATTTTCAATTTTTTCTTCTATATTGTCTTCCTGCATAATTGAAGATAGTTTTTTTGCTTGTAGTTCTTCTTCTATATGATGCTCTGTTTCCTCCTCTTCGCTTCTTCTATGCACATTTATATAATATTTTTTTATAGTAGTTCCGTTTTCAGCAGTTACTATAACCTGAATACTATTGTCACCGATATTCATTTTATCATTTCCTAATATTTTGACTGTTGCATTTTCTCTTTGAGGTATTGCTAGTATATTAATGTCTTCGATATTATTTGGTATTTCTATTTTGTATTCTGTCATATCATTAGAAAATTCAGGATTTAATGTTCCTTCCCTTATTGCAAGTGTTTCTAAATTTGCGTTTGCTGCGTCTATATCATCTGTTCTAGTCACATATATTTTATAAATTGACGTTTTTGTTTTATCTTCGGATTCAACTTTTATATCAATTGTGTTTTCACCTAATTTTAAGTTGTTGTTTCCTGTTACTGTTACAGTTGATTTGCTATTTTCAGGTATTGCAGTTACTTCTAAATTATCAATAGATGTGTTTGCAATAAAATAATATTCTTTTATATCTTTATCAAAATCTGGACTTATTCCCTCATGATTTAATCTTAAAATACTTAAATTTGTATTATCACTACTATCATTTCCTTGTGTTTCGTTAAGTGGCGCCGTTTGCTCATTAAAATTTCCTATTTCTATTTCTAAATTATTATCATTAATATTTACTATTTCTCCGTTAGAATTATAAAATTCTCCTGTAACTACTATGTTTGCTGTTCCATCTTGAATAGCTTTAAATTTAAAACTATCAACTAAAATATTATCTTTATTTTCACCATTATCACTAACCCAAGAATATAAAACTCTATTAGACAAATTGTTTGAATTTTGTGGACCACCTATATATTCTAATCTACTTGCATCCCAGTAAATTTCTAATGTAAATGAAGCCACTTTTACGTCTTTCAACTCAATACTTACATTAATTTCTTCTCCCGCTTCCACTTTTGTTTTATCTGATGAAAGCATAAGCGTACTTTGCGCAAAGCTTATATTCGTGTTTAAAACGAACATAAGAAATAATAAAATTAATATAAAAATTTTTTTGATTTTTTTCATAAACACCTCAAATATAAATTGTAATTCGTGTGATTAAAATTATTTTAAAATCTGTAGGGGTCGCACCCCTGGGCGACCCTTAAATATTGATATGCGGGTCGCCGTGGACGGCGACCCCTACAACATTTGCAATAAATTTGCTGTTTGCGGGCGGGTGTAGAACCCCGCCCCTACATATCCAAAATCCAAATTCTCAATTCCAAATTCTATTCTACAAATTCCAATTCATTGTTCAATTAATTTTAACCCCAATATATGTCTTTGAATTAATAATAAATCTAAAGACGTTGGGTTTCTTCCATTTTTATTTATATTACCTGCTTTAATAAATATATCGTGTAATTTTTCTACTTCTAATATATGCCTTTGCAGTACTAATAAGTCTACACTATTTATTTTTGCATCACCATTTACATCACCATATATAATAATTTTATATTCCATTTTTACTATATTATTTTCATCTACGATTTTTATTATTGAACCAGTTCCTACAAACTTATTATCTTCTAATAATTCTCCTTTACTATTATATATTTCTATATTATATACTGTATTAATTTTATTTTTTATTTCGGAAACTTTAAGCTTCGAAATATCCCATCCGCTTATTTCATTTCCTTCTATTCTTAATTCATCAGAAAATTTAAGTTCGTCATCTTGAAGTTTTTGAAGTACAGTAACTTTAATTTCTTTTGTTATATTTCCATCTACAGATTTTACAATAATTTTTGTGTTTCCCTCATTAATAGCAGTTACAAGTCCAGTACTATCAACTTTTACTACATTTTCTTTTTCTAGGGTGTAAGTAACATTTTGATTACTTGCATCTTCTGGATAGAAAATTGGTTTTATAACAAATGTAGATCCCTCCTCAAGAGTTAAATCTTCTACATTTAGTTCCATATCTTGAACAGGAGAATATACTTGTATTTCTATACTATTTGACACATTGTTTTCTTTTGCTTTAACAGTAATTGTCGCTTTTCCTGATTTTATGCCTAAAATATTTCCTGTGCTATCTACACTTGCAATCTTACTATCATTAGATATATATTCTACTTCATGATCTTTTGCTTCTTCTGGCAAAATTTCTACATTTAATTTTTTTGTTTCTCCTTTATTTATTGTTGTGTTATCAATAGATATGTTTATTTGCTCTATTTGTTTTTCCGGTACTTCCTTTAAATAACTTTGAAAAGCATATCCAACCATTCCATTAGAAAGCTGAACCTTGTCCCATAATTCACCATACTGTTTTCCTTTTGCAATTCTTGTCATAACCTCATTTTTATCCACTAAGGTTAAAGATTCATAAGAAGTAGAAGGTCCAATCCTTATATTTAATGTTGTATTTACATCTGCATATACTTTTGTATTGTCTTTAGTAAAATCACTTTCTAAAATATTTGGGTTTTCTGTTGGTGTACTTGGCATATTGTTGTATACTGGGATAATAAATTCTATACTATCATTTAATAAACCTGTGTTTGAATAACCATTATATGTTAATTTTGATTCGCTGTATGGTGCAAGAACATTTGTCATATATTGGTGCCAAAAAAGTTCTCCTCCTGTATTACTAGTTACGTGGAATTTTTGTAAATAAACTGTGTCTTGTCCTAAATGTATATAGCTAGACCCTATAAATATTCCTCCACCAGTTATTGCTCTTTCTTTTGTATTCCAAGGTATCAAGTATTTAGCTTTTGTTTCAGCACTTGCTCCTTTGCCATCTTTTGCATATTGAAGCCCATTTTTTATTGCACCCATTGGCTCTGATGAACTAGTTGCACCTATGTTATAAAAATTATATAGTCCCTTAAAGCCTTCTACTGTTCCGCTGATTGAACTATGAGATAAGAATGGACCTACTTCTTGCTTAATTCTAGATGCTAAATGGAAACTATTTACTTTAGATGTTTTTCCAGCAGATAAAATTAAATCAGAATATTTACTAGTCGTTGTAATTTTATTACCATTACTATCTAAATAATCAACAATTCTATTATAAAATTCTGTTCCATATAAAATTTTTTCAATTCCTGTTATATTATTTGTTGTTTCATTATATGATAGACCTTCAAATTGAAATATTCTTACTTCATTTAAAAAATTTCTAGGATCCATTGCATACTCAACAGCTCTTCTTGAAGAATCAACCCATCCTGCATCAACCTCTACATTATATTCGCCTGGCTTAGTATTTTTCCATCTATCTGAATATGATTTAGGAACTAAATTTTTACCAAATACATTTTCATTATCAATTACATATTTCCAGTCTAAATTTGTATAAAGTGCAGTAAAACTCCAATTAGGATGCTTCTTTTGAAGTTCATACAAATATGGCTTATATGAATCAGGAAAATTCTCTATCCCCTCTTTTCTATCAGTTGCATAATTTATATTTGAAATTG
>CALXNI010000016.1 GCA_944389715.1 uncultured Clostridia bacterium
GGTCGCTGTGGGCAGCGACCCCTACACAACTTTCAAATTATATGTGTATTAGAGGTAACACATAATATAGATATAATTTGAAATATAGAAATGCTTTAGAAAGGAATGTGGAACATGGCAAATAAAAGGGATTATTATGAAGTGCTAGGAGTAAGTAAAACAGCAACCGATGAGGAAATAAAAAAAGCATATAGAAAACTTGCTAAAAAATATCATCCAGATGCAAATCCAGATAATAAAAAAGAAGCAGAAGAAAAATTTAAAGAAGTATCAGAAGCTTATGAAACCTTATCCGATTCTCAAAAAAGAAGAATGTATGATCAATTCGGTCATGATGGACCACAGGGATTTGGAGGAGGAGCAGGTAGCAACGGATATTATTCATATTCTACATCTGGCTTTGATGGGTTCTCTGATTTTGGAGATTTAGGAGATATTTTTTCTTCATTTTTTGGAGGAGGATTTGGAGGAAGAACTTCAAGACAAAAAGCAGGTCCAAAAAAGGGAAGAGATTTAAAATATAATATGACTATAACATTTGAAGAATCATATTTAGGAGTAGAAAAAGAAATAGCAATATCAAGAGAGGAAGAGTGCCCTACTTGCCATGGTTCGAAAGCAAAACCTGGAACAACAGTTGAAACTTGCAAGGCTTGCGGAGGAACAGGTACAATAAGACAAACTGTTTCTACAATACTTGGACAAATGCAAACTACAAAAACATGTCCTAATTGTGGAGGAGAAGGAAAAGTAATAAAAGAAAAATGTCCAGATTGCAGGCGGAAGAGGGAAAATAAGAAAACCAGTAAAAATAAAAGTAAAAATACCTGCAGGAATTGCTGATAATCAAACAGTAGTGCTAAGAGGAGAAGGAGAGCCAGGAGAAAAGGGCGGACCAAAAGGAGATTTATATATAGTAGTAAGTATAAAAAGACATAGTATTTTTTCAAGGAATGGAGATAATGTAGTTTGTGAAATCCCAATTACATTTACACAAGCAACACTTGGGGCAGATTTAAAAATCCCAATGGTAGATGGAAGTAAGGAAAATTATAGAATTCCAGAAGGAACACAAACAGGAACTAAATTTACAGTAAGAAATAAAGGATTTAAATCTGTAAACGGAAATTGGAATGGTGATTTTGTGTTTACAGTAATAGTACAAACACCAAAAAAATTAACAACAGAGCAGAGAGAACTATTAACTAAACTTGCAAAAACAATGAATGAACAACCACCAGTAAGAAAAAGAGGAATATTTGGATAAAGTTGAAAATATAAGAAAACTTGTGATAAAATTAGTTATAAGGATTGTAGGGGCGGGCCTCGTGTCCGCATATAATTATGTATAAAATAAAAAAGAGGAATAATATATGCCAAAATTTTTTGTAAAAAGTAATCAAATAAAAGACAACAAAGTTATAATAACAGGTGAAGATGTAAATCATATAAAAAATGTTTTAAGATTAAATGTAGATGATAATATACAAGTATGTAATCTAGAAACATCTGAAAATTATACATGTGGAATAATAAAATTAAATACTAGCAATATTGAGTGTAATATATTTAACAAAATAAATTCTGAGGCTGAATCAAACATATATATAAATATATTTCAAGGAATTCCTAAATCGAATAAAATGGAATTAATAATACAAAAATGCGTAGAATTGGGAGCAGCTGAAATAACTCCTGTAGAAATGAAAAGATGTGTTGCTAAAATAGAAGAAAAAAACAAGTGTAAAAAAATTTTAAGATGGCAAAAAATATCAGAGGTTGCAGCAAAACAATCTGGTAGAGATAAAGTACCAAAAATAAATGATGTAATAAATATTAAAAATATTTGTAATTTAATTAGTGAATATGATATAGTATTAGTAGCATATGAAAATGAAGAAAAAAATACTTTAAAAAATGAGTTAAAAAAATTAAAATATAAAAATAATAACATAATAAAAATTGGAATCATAATAGGACCAGAAGGTGGAATAGATAAAAAAGAAATTAATTTGTTAAAAGAAGCAGGAGTAAAAGTAGTTACTCTAGGGAAAAGAATATTAAGAACTGAAACAGTAGCATTTGTTTTAACAAGCATAATAATGTATGAATTAGGTGATCTAGGATGAATTAATTCTTAATATTCTTAAAATAACAATAGATTTCTTTAGTGGAGGTTTTATGAAAAAAAGTACAATAGAAAAAATTGAAAAAGAAATAGATGAAAAATCTAAATTACCTGACAATATAAAGGATAATATAAGAAAAGAAGTATTTACTAATATTTTAATAGCAGTAATTATAATATTATACTTTATTTTTATAGTTTCTGGTAGTATTGGTACTACAAAAAATGTTAGAACAATAGACTTAAATATTTTTAGTATATTATTTTTAGCAATAGCTATAACTTTATTTGAAATAGCCTATAGAAAAGAAAATGTAAAGCTAGCAGTTCATGGTGTAGAATCTTTAGTAATTGCGATATTTACACTATTTTTGCCATATATTATATTTGAATTAGATGAAACTTATAAAAAATATTATTTAATGTCTAGCATATATATTGCTACTTATTATAGTATAAAATCTATATATATATCTACAAAAACAAAAAATACATATATGAACAGCATTAGTGACGTAAATGAAATATTAAAAAAAGAAAAATCAAAAAAAATAAATAGCGAAAACATAGAAGAACGAAAAGAAGAGGTAGATAATTATAGTAACACTAAGCAAAATAATGAAGAAATTATTTATAAAAAAAGAGGAAGACCTAAAAAAGTTCAAAGTTTAAAACAGGAAGAAGATAAAAAGCAGAAAACAAATGAAACAAAAAAGAGAGGTAGACCTAGAAAGGCGGTAACAAATAATGATTAAAAGTATGACAGGATTTGGTAGAGGCATTTATGAAAACGAAGGCAGAGAATATTTAGTTGAGATAAAATCTGTTAATAATCGTTATAATGATATAAGTATAAAAATACCTAAGAACCTAAATTATTTAGAGGAAAAAGTAAAAAAAGAAATTTTGAATAGTGTATCTAGAGGAAAAATTGATGTTTTTATAACTTTTACTAATAATAGTGAGAAATGTAAAAATATAAGTATAAATACTGAAATTGTAAAAAAATATGTAGAAGAATTAAAAAAATTAGCAGAAGAAACAAAAATAATTGATAATATTAATATAATAGATATATCTAAATTTCCTGATGTTATGAATGTAAAACTTGAGGAAGATGCAGAAGAAATAATAGAAAATGAATTAAGAATTGCTTTAAATGCTGCATTAAATGGCCTTATAGAAATGAGAAGTAAAGAAGGACTAAAAATAAAAGAAGATTTAGAAACTAGAATTAATGGGATTTCTAAAAAAATAGAAGAAATTTCAAACATATCTACTGGACTTGTAGATGAATATATAGTAAAATTAGAAGCAAGGATAAAAGAATTATTAAAAACAGATGTTGTGGATGAGGCAAGGCTAGCCCAAGAAGTTGTTATATATTCTGATAAATGTTCTGTAGAAGAGGAACTAACAAGGCTAAAGAGTCATATTTCTCAGTTTTTGGAATTACTAAATGAAAATAAATCAATAGGCAAAAAAATGGATTTTCTAATTCAGGAAATGAATAGGGAAACAAATACCATAGGATCAAAAGCCAATAATTTAGAAATTACGAATTTAGTTGTTGATATAAAAACAGAGCTTGAGAATATACGTGAACAGGTACAGAATATAGAATAGAATTAATTAAAATATATATGAAGTATGGAAGTGAGAAGTGGGATGTGAGAAGTGGAAGATTAAGATATTTCTACGAGGCATATCCCTAGAGGCACACTTCACACCTCACATTTCGCACTTCTTATATTATACATTAGATAAAGGAGATGAAAGAATGCAATTAATTAATATTGGATTTGGAAATATTGTTTCTGCAAATAGAGTTATAACAATAGTAAGTCCAGAGTCTGCACCAATAAAAAGATTAGTGCAAGAAGCAAAAGATAGTAAAATGGCAGTTGATGCAACTTGTGGAAGAAGAACAAGGGCTGTAATAATAATGGATTCAGGACATGTGATATTATCAGCGGTACAACCAGAAACAGTTGCTTCAAGATTGGACAAAGATGTAAATAAAGATGTTATAGAAGAATAGAAAGGATTGATTAAAATGATTATAAAACCTACAGTAACAGACCTATTAAAAATATTTGATAATAGATATGAATTAGTAATTGCTACTGCAAAAAGAGCAAGACAAATAGCAGCAGGTAGCACAGTGCTTACAAACGTAAAAGAGAAATCGGCAGTTACTCTTGCAGCAAATGAAATTTCAGAGGGAAAGGTGAAAGTAATATGCTAGTATTACTATCAGGAGTATCTGGCTCAGGAAAAGATACAATAAAAAAAGAATTGTTAAAAAGAATGGATAATGTAATAACTATGCCATCTTACACAGATAGGCCACCAAGGCCTGGAGAAGTAAATGGGGGAGTATATAATTTTGTAACTACTCAAGAGTTTGAAGAAAAAATTAAAGAAAATGAGTTTTATGAATACTCTGTTCATCATGAGCATTATTACGGAACATCAAAAAAGATTCTAAATGAAAATATTAAAAAAGGAAAAATAATAGTAAAAGATATTGAAGTAAACGGAACAGAAAATTTAATGAAATTATTAAAAGATGAAATAAAAATTGTAACAATATTTTTAAGAGTTCCAAAAGAAGAATTGAGAAGAAGACTAGAACATAGAATAGAAAAAGCTAGTATAAAGGAAATAGAATTAAGACTAAATAGATTTGATTATGAAGAATCTAAAATAGGGATATATGATTATGTTATAAAAAATGATGATTTAGAAAAAACGGTGCAGATAATAATGACAATAATAAAAAATGAATATAAATTAATACACTAACAATTTACAAAAATTGTAAAAAAAGCATTGACAATAAAATGGTTAAATGGTAGACTAGGATTATAGACTTAGTCTACCATTTTGACAAAAAACAAAAAGAAAGGAGGATAAAAAAGAATGTCTAAGGAATTTGAAAGCAAAGTACTAGAATTTATCAATATTACTCAAAAAAGTTTTAAGAGTATAGAAGAAAGATTTGATAATTTACATAAATCTGTTGTTTTAATTGAAGATAAAGTTATCACAGAATTTCCAGCATTATTCGAAGCTTTTGAACTTCATCAAGAAATGCATAAAGATTATGATGAAAAGAATTCATACTTAAGTGCAAAAGTAGAAGAAGATTCTATGAGAATATCAGTTTTAGAAGAACAAGTTAAATTCTTAAAAAACAATTAATTACTTAATATTTTAAATCAAATGTAATTCAAAATTAACAAAGAGGCTTAAATATATAATTTATAAATATTTAAATTATATATCTAAGCCTCTTTGTGATGTTCTTAGTGACTAAGGAAGTTCTATTTTAGAATTTTTTTTCTTTTGTCTAAATAAAGTTATTTTATTTCCAATAACTTGTACTACAAAAGAATTAGTTCTTTCAGCAATTTTAAAAGATAAGTTTTTAGCAGATTCTGGTGCTGTTTCTAAAACAGTAATTTTAATTAACTCTCTTGCCTCTAATGCATCGTCTAATTGCTTTATTAAATTATCATTAACGCCATTTTTACCAACTTGAAAAATTGCTTCTATTTTATTTGATAAACCTCTTAAATAAGCTCTTTGTTTACTCGTCATAAAAATCTCCTATCTATAAACTGGAATTTGCTTTGCAAATTTGATATTTGGTTGTAGGGGCGAACTGTGTTCGCCCGATAATGCCCAAATGTTTTATTTGCGGGCGAACACAGTTCGCCCCTACAACGTATACAATTAATTTCCAACCTCTAATCTCTAGACAATAAATCACAATTTATTTTAGTACATTTTTTATTAAAAATCAACCCTTGAGAATAATGTTCATTTTTGATATACTTATATGCAAGGTGAAAAAATGGTAGCAGAAGTGATTATAAACACAATTGCAAAGGAACTAAATAGAACTTATGATTATATAGTGCCAGACTCTATTTCAAGCGATTTAAAAATAGGGTCTAGAGTTTTTGTGCCTTTTGGTAAAACAAAACAAGAAGAGGGATTTGTTATTGGATTTAAAGAAAAATCAGAATTTGCAAACAAAGAAATTATAAAAATAGAAGATAATATTTTAACAGAAGAAAATATAAAACTCGCAAGACTTATGTCAAAAAGATATTTTTGCAATATATCAGATGCCTTAAGACTTATGCTTCCACCAGGAAATACTACTAAAAATATTGCAAATAGAATGAAGGATAAAACAGGAAATTTTGTATATTTAAAAAAGAGTATTGAAGAAATAGAATTTGAAATTGAGCAAAACAAAATAAAATCTGAAAAACAAAAACGCATATTAAATTTTTTGCTTGAAAATGAAGGCATTCATATACAAGACTTAGAAATAATAACAGACACAAGTAGAAGTATAATAAAAACACTAGAAAAAAATGGATATATTGAGATAATAGAAGAAAAGATAGAAAGAAATCCATTTATAAACAAAAAAATAAAACCAGATAAACCTTTAAAATTAACTGCAGAACAGCAAAATGCATACAACAAAATAAAGGATAGCAAATATAAAGAATTTTTAATATATGGAGTAACAGGTTCACGGAAAAACAGAAATTTATTTACAGTTAATAGAAAATGTATTAAAACAAAATAAAACAGCAATTATGCTAGTCCCAGAAATATCGCTAACTCCACAAATGGTAGATAGATTTCTTGCAAGATTTGGAGATTGTATAGCAGTATTACATAGCAAACTTTCTATTGGAGAAAGACATGACCAGTGGAAAAAAATAAAAGAAGAAAAAGCAAAAATTGTTATAGGAGCAAGGTCTGCAATTTTTGCACCAATAAAAAAATTAGGAATAATAATTATAGATGAAGAACATGATTTATCATATAAATCAGATATGACACCAAGGTTTAATGCAAAAGATATAGCAAGATACCTTGCAAAACAAAACAATATACCACTAGTTTTGCGGAAGTGCTACACCAGATTTAAAAACGTTTTATAAGGCAAAATCACGGAAAAATTGAATTAATAACACTTAAAAAAAGGGCTAACAAGCTAAGTATGCCAGAAATAGAAATTATAGACTTAAGACAAGAATTAGCTAATGGTAATAGAACGATATTAAGTAATAAATTACATGAAGAAATTGAAAAAAATCTTGGAAAAAAAGAACAAACCATTTTATTTTTAAACAGAAGAGGATTTTCAACATTTGTTATGTGTAGAGATTGTGGATATACTGTAAAATGTAAGAAGTGCAATATTAGTTTAACATACCATGAATTTACAGATACTTTAAAATGCCACTATTGTGGATATGAAATTCCAAATTTAAAAACATGCCCTAGCTGTAAAAGTAAAAATATAAAATACTTTGGAACAGGGACAGAAAAATTAGAAAATGAAATACAAAAAATATTTCCACAAGCAAAAACAATTAGAATGGATATAGATACAGTAACTAAAAAAAATTCCCATGAGAAAATTTTAAGTAAATTTAAAAATGAAAATATTGATATATTAATAGGAACACAAATGGTAGTAAAAGGTCATCATTTTCCAAATGTTACATTAGTTGGAGTAATTGCAGCAGATAGCAGTTTAAATATAGAAGACTATAGGGCAAACGAAAGAACATTTGATATTCTAACACAAGTAGCAGGAAGAGCAGGAAGAGAAAAAGAAGGAAGAGTAATAATACAAACATATAATCCGGAAAATTTTGTAATAGAATGTGCTAAAAAACAAAATTATGATATTTTTTATAGTACAGAAATAGAACTAAGAAAAGAATTGAAATATCCACCATTTTGCGATATAATATTATTTGGAATAAGTTCAAAAGATAAAGAAAAAGCACAAAATGCATCAAAAAAATTTCATGAAATTTTGCAAAAAAATACAAATAAATATAAAGTTCCTATAACAATATATAATCCAGTAGTAGCACCAATTAGTAAGATTAAAAATAATTATAGATGGAGAATAATAGCTAAATGTAATTTAAGCAATAATATTTTAAATTTGGTAAATAATACATTAGAAGATTATTATAAATTAAAGATAAAAAATGTAAGGATTATAGTTGATACTAATCCAAATAATATGAATTAGTGACGTGAGAGGTGAGAGGTGAGAGGTGAGATTTTAGGGTTAGACTACGTAGAATTCCCCTAAATTCCCACTTCACACATCACACTTCCCACTTCAATCGCAAGGAGGGAAAGTAAACTATGGCAATAAGAATTATAAGAGAAGAAGGAGACGAAATACTAAAAAAGAAATCAAGAGAAGTTGAAAAGATTGATGACAAAGTATTAGAATTAATAAAAGACATGTTAGAAACAATGCATAAATTAAATGGTGTAGGTCTTGCTGCAGTACAGGTTGGTATTTTAAAAAGAATAGTGGTTATAGATCTATATGAAGAAGGCGTAGAACCATATATTTTAATTAATCCAGAAATAATAAAAACTAAGGGAGAGCAAACAGTAGAAGAAGGATGCCTTAGTTTTCCAAACAAATTTGCAAAAATAGTAAGGCCAAAAGAAGTTATAGTAAGAGCATTAAATGAAAAAGGGGAAAAAATAGAAATAAAAGCAAAAGATTTACTAGCACAAGCAATAAGCCATGAAGTAGACCACCTAAATGGAGAAGTATTTATAGATAAAATAATACCAGGAACATTAGAAATAGTAACCCCAGAAAAAGATTAATTAAATTGTGATTTATTTGAGAAGTGTGAAGTGGGATGTGGGAAGTGTGAAAGTAGGGTAAGTCTTCGAAGACTAGCCCTATAAAGCACACCTCACACTTCGCACCTCACACCTCACAAAAACTAAATTCCAGATCATCCAAAATAGTATAATAGGAGGTATTCTATGTTAAACATTATATTCATGGGTACGCCTGATTTCGCAAGAGATTCTTTAGAAGCAATACATAAAGTGGGGCATACAATTAAAGCTGTAATAACAGTCCCAGATAAACCAAAAGGACGAGGAATGAAACTTATTCCATCTGAAGTAAAAGAATATGCAATAGAAAATCATTTACCAGTATATCAACCAGACAAATTAAGGGATAATCAAGAAATAATAGATATGATAAAAAAGATAAATCCGGATATTATATGTGTTGTAGCATATGGAAAAATTATACCAAAAGAAATATTAAGCTTACCAAAATTCGGATGCATAAATGTGCATCCATCACTTTTACCTAAATATAGAGGCTCATCACCAATACAATCAGCAATCTTAAATGGAGACAAAGAAACAGGCGTAACAACTATGTATTTAAATGAAGAAATGGATGCTGGAGATATAATATTACAAACAAAAGTTAAAATAGGTGAAGATGAAACATCGGGAGAACTATGGAATAGATTATCAAAAATAGGGGCAGAACTTTTAATAAAAACATTAAAAGAAATAGAAGAGCAAAAAGCACCAAGAATAAAACAAGGAAACAATGTAACATATTCAAAAATGCTAGACAAATCAATAGCAAAAATTGACTGGGAAAATAAAACAGCAAAAGAAATAAAGAACTTAGTAAGAGGCTTAAATCCAATAATGGGTGCATATAGCACATTAAATGGAAAGAAAATAAAATTCTGGAAAGTTGATATAATATCAACAGACAATTTTATAGAAAAATATCAAGAGTTTAAGGGATATGAATATAGGTTTTCAGAAATTGAACCAGGCACAATTTTATATATAGATAAAAAAATAGGTATATATATAATGACAAAAGAAGGAATATTAATTGTACTAGAAATTCAAGGAGAAAATGCTAAAAGAATGACTACGCCAGAATTTTTGAGAGGAAACAAAATAGAAGTTGTAGATAAATTTGAATAACAATAAGGGACTGTTCTGAATTTTGGAAGAAAATTCTAGGGACTGTCCCCATCTAATTGTTTTTTAAATTAGATAGCTTTAATCCAATCATAAAAGAAATCATTAACAAAGCAATCGAAATCCATCCATGTATGTCAAAAGAAAATCCAGGATAAATTACAAAAATAGAACCTAATATAAAACCAATTATGGCAAAGTATGTATAAGACTTTGCTATTTTAAATAGAAAATTAATTATACATAAAAATATTATTCCTCCAATTAATAGACCAATTCCAATAGGAATTAAAAAAGATAAATTTATAGTAGAAATTGCAGATAAATACATTTCATAAAGACCAAGAAGCATAAGTATAACTGTTTTACTAATTCCTGGGATTACAACACCTGCAGACATAAAAACACCTGCAAGTATTAAATAAGAATTGGAATGAACATCAGAAATTATATCTAATGTGCTTTCTAATGCAATAAAATATATACTTAAAGAAAAGGTTAAAAGCATACATAAAATGTGAATAAAACTTACTTTTCTAATATTAGATTGTTTTATTACAAGGTTTATACTTCCAAGAATTAAACCAATAAAAGCAAAAGACGCTTCCATATTAAACTTATTAAAAACTACTCTTAAAATATTACCAAATAAAAATACGCCAATAAAAACCCCTAAAACTATTGGTGTAATAAATTTGATATTATTTTTTATATCTTTAAAAAAATGAATAATAGAATCTATAATTTTCTCATACAAGCCAAAACAACACAAAAAAACGCCGACTGCTTATTCCAGGAAGTATGGCTCCAGCACCTATTAAAATACCTGCAACTAAGTTTAACATAGAACCTCCATAAATTGGAAATTGTTGTTATGAGGTGTGAGGTGCGAAGTGTGAGGTGTGCTTTTTAGGGTTAGGCTTCGTAGGTTTCGCCCTAATTTCCCACATCACACATCCCACTTCTCACTTCTCACTTCTCAAAAACAAATTACATTTTATATAAATATATGTTTTTTATAAAAAATTATTATAATAATTAAAATAAAGGCAAACCTATATATGAGGTGATTTGCTTTATGTTTATACCAAAAGCTGTATATTATGAACCAAAAGCACGTGAATATAAGTTGGGGAAAGAATTATTAGAAAATTATGAGAAACAAGGAGTAAAATTAATAGAAATAGAAAATCATAATAATATTGAAGAATTAAGAAAAAATCCTAATTCTGAATTTGCGAATATGAAAAGGAATTTAATTATTGGAATAAGAAAAACGCATAAATTTGTGCCAAACCATAAAGTTTCCGATTTTTTGGTACCATATACGTCATCAGGTTGCACCGCAATGTGTATGTATTGCTATTTAGTTTGTAATTATAATAAATGTTCATATTTAAGATTATTTGTAAATAGGGAACAAATGCTAGATAAAATAATAAAAGTGTCAAATCAAAGTGAAAAGGAACTAACATTTGAAATAGGAAGTAATAGTGATCTGATTTTAGAAAATACAATCACACATAATTTAGAATGGACAATAGAAAATTTTAATAATGCAGAAAAGGGTTACCTTACATTTCCAACAAAATTTGATATGGTAGATTCACTATTAAATTTAAATCATAACGGAAAAATAATAGTTAGAATGAGCATGAATCCACAAGAAATAATAAATAAAGTAGAATTTGGAACATCAAGATTAGATGGTAGAATAAAGGCAATAAATAAGCTAAAAGAAGCGGGATACAAAGTTGGAATACTAATTGCACCTATTATACTAGTAGATAATTGGAAAGAATTATATGAAGATTTAATAAAAAGACTATCAGAAGAATTAAGTGAAGAAGTAAAAAAAGAAGCCATATTTGAATTAATATTTATGACTTATAGCTATGTTCATAAAATGATTAATAGAGAAGCATTTCCTAAAGCAATAGATTTGTTTAACCCTGATATTATGACAGGAAGAGGTAGAGGGAAATATATGTATAAAAAAGAAACAAGAGAAGATGGAGAAGAATTTTTAAGAAAAGTAATGCAAAAATATTTTCCAGATAATAAAATATTGTATGTTGTTTAGAGATTAGAGGTTAGAGGTTGGAGATTAGAAATTAATTGCAGACGTTGTAGGGGCGATTTTAATCGCCCGTTCTTTGAAAAAATTACCAAAATATTCGGAAATTTCAGGACAGTCCCTAGAATTCCCTCACACAAATTCCAATTTATCTATTTAGCCAATAAACTGAAAAATTTAGCACAGCCGCAAATACAAGCCATAATAAATATGGAATTTGTAATAATCCAGCTGTTTTATTCTTTTCATAAAATTCTTTAATCATTATAACTACTAAAACAATTAAAAGTAAAATCCATAAAAATGAAAATAACCTCCAGTCAAAAACAAAAAAGAAAATAGGCCATAGATAATTTACAAATAATTGTAGATAGTAAATATTTTTTTCTTTTTCTGTTAAGAGTGAATTCGATTTAAGGATTCCATAAGATACTCCCATTAAAATATACAAAATAGTCCAAACTATTGGAAAAATTATAGCTGGTGGAGAAATTACTGGTCTAATTAAGCTATTATAGTCCATATAATTAGAAACTATAATTCCTACAAGCGTTCCAATAAGTACAGGGATTAATATTGATTTTAAATATGTTTTAATCAAAATATACCTCCTTTCTTATATAATATATTTATGATAAATTTATTAAAAAATTCAAATTCCAATTTATATAAATAATAATTGGCAAAATAAAAAAGATGTGATAATATACAGTAAGGTGAAGTAAAAATGACAATGCAATTTATAAGTGATTTAATAGATAAAAAAATTGATGAAGACCCTAATTTTATAAGATTTACTTTTTATGAATTAAGGGTAAAAGAAAATTTAAGTGAAGCTGATACAGATACACTATTATCATTAGCAGCGCAAAGACTAGAAAATAATAGATATTTAATATATAAAACAGGCGATACATACACATTAAACGGAGAGCAAAAAAAAGTAGAAAGTAATGAGCTGCTAATTGCAATAAAATAGTTAATTTTGAACAACTTCTAAACCACAGTTTGTACTAGTATCAGAGAAAATAATATCATTATTATGTTTTAAAGTTAAAGTAATGCTAGAACAAATACTCTCAAAAATATCTTTTTCCATTCGGCCTTTAACAGGTGCAGATAGTTTAAGATTTTTACCAAATAGTGAATTAATATTTAAATAATAAGAACCTTTTTTTAGAGTTATATTTAGAGAGCTATCGTTAATAAAATATTTTACTAGTTTAGCATTATTATATGTTGTAAACTTATATTCGTTGTTATTTACTATTAGAACACAAATTAGACCTCTAAAACTAAACAACTTAAAAGGTATATCTGCCATAGAAAACATAAAGCTTGCATTAGAGCTTTCAAACATATTTCCTTGACACCAAATATAAGACTTGGGAAAAGAATATCCCCAGTCTTTTTCTATATATCCTGTGCTATTATCAAAATCTAACTTATTATTGTTAATATATACTAAACCATGTGCTTCATTTTTCATGCTTAATATTGCGTGGTTGCATTCCATAAACGGAATATATGAGAAAGGTCCCATTATATTAGGGCTAAAAATATTTGTATCTATATTTTTATTATTCATATAGTAAATATCACCAACAATATTAATATCCTGATGATTATCTTTAATATTTACATGAACAGCATCTTTAGAAAAATAATTGTCTCCAACTTTAATATAAAAAGGATCAAAATTAAACTTAAAGTCATTTATATCATATTTTATAAAATAAGAAGAGGTGTTTGTAATTACTTGTATAAAACTTTCTTTTAAATTACCATCTATATTTATTCCCGGAATAAAAGAAATTCCGTTGTCATTATTTGTATTTTTAAAATACCAACCCTCAAAATAATTTTTATTATTAGATAGACTTTTTTCTCCCTGAAATAAATCAGGATGTTTCATTAAAAATAACTTATTCATAAAAATATTATTTACCAATAGATTAACTAATATACAAAGTGGAAAATTTTACATAGAAATATTTTAGGGGCCATGCACTTTTATTTTTTCTAAACATATAATTTGTTATAGGAAAATGGAGGTGCATTTATGCCACTAATTTATTTATCTGGATTTTTAGCGTTTTGTAAAACTGCTATTTTTGTTTTGGGCTATATATCAAATAACAGCTTATTTCCAGAACCATTATCACAGGAAGAAGAGGCAGAATACTTACAAAAGTATATGGAAGGGGACGAAGAGGCAAGAAATATATTAATAGAAAGAAATTTAAGATTAGTAGCACATATTTGTAAAAAATATAATATACCTAATGTAGATAATGATGATTTAATTTCTATTGGAACAATAGGATTAATAAAAGGAATAAATACATTTAATACCAATAAAGGGGTAAGACTTGCTACATATGCCTCCAGATGTATAGAAAACGAAATATTAATGCATTTAAGGAGTATAAAAAAATTAGGGGCTGAAGTATACTTAAACGAACCAATTGGAAAAGACAAAGATGATAATGAAATAGCTTTAATTGACATTTTAGAAAATGACGAAAAAAATATCGAGGATGAAATTGATTTAAAAATAAAAACAAAAAAACTATATGATAGAATGAAAGACATTTTAAAAGGACGAGAAAAAACAATTATAGAACTTAGATTTGGCCTTGGGGGAACAAAACCAAAAACGCAAAATCAAATTGCACAAATGATGGGAATATCAAGAAGTTATGTATCAAGAATAGAGAAGAAAGCAATAGGAAAATTAAATAGTAAACTAGCAAAAGAACTATAAACACAATGTAATAAAACAATAAAAGAGATTGACGGAGAACAAGTAATTAAACTTGTTCTTTTTTTCTTTGTAAAATATTGTAAAACAATATATAATTAAAAAGAAAATATTAAGTGCATGCAACTATTTTTATAATTTTAACGTCTAATATTATAGAAATATTATAGGAGATTTATATATGGAAGATAAAAAAGAAAATGAAATAAAAGAATTAGTATATAAAGCAAAAAGAGGAGATAAAGAGGCGTTTACTAGTCTTATTTTAAAACTAGAAGATGATTTATATAAAATTGCAAGAGCAAGATTAAATAGCGAAGAGGAAATATTAGATGCTGTGCAAGAAACAATGATTTCAGCATATAAATCAGTACATAAAATTAGAAACGAAGATTATTTTAAAACTTGGATTATTAAAATTCTTATAAATAAATGCAACGACATTTATAAGAATAGGAAAATAATTTCTATGCCTTTAAATAATGATATAGAGAGCAATACCATTTTTGATGAAAATTTAACTTTTGAATTTATAATTAATCAATTAAATTATGATGAAAGAATTGCTATAATATTACACTATTTAGAGGGATATACCACTAAAGAAATAAGTAAAATTTTAAAAACTAACGAGAATACGATTAAAAGCAGGATATTCAGAGCAAAAGAAAAAATAAAAATGCAATATAAAGGAGGTGTACAATAATGAATGAGGAAAACTTTGATAAAGAGATAAAAAAAGCATTATCAGAAGAAATAGAAAAACCTAAAAGTTATGAAGATATAATAAAAAATACGTTAAATAATCAAAACAACAATACGTATTATAAATACAAAAAAATAATAAAAAAAGTCGCGTGCTTTATATTAGTTATTGTACTTGCAACCTCTGTAATATTTGCAAAAGATATTTTAGCATATATAAGATATTTATTAAAAACAAATTCGAGTAAGGGAGAACAAACAGCAATAGACAATGGATATATAGAAGAAGTAAATATGAAATACATTAACTCTAATGGAGTAAATGTAAGAGTATCAGAAATATTAATGGACGATTATAATTTATCAATATTATTTAACATAGAAATTCCAGAAACAGAAGGTGTAGAATCAATATATAATGTAAAACTATCTAATCTAATAATAACAGATGAGCAAAATAATGTTTTAGTTTTGGCGGTGGAAAATAGTGAAAGATATGAAGAATTTTACAAAGAAAATAATATACAAGAAAGAAATAGAAATATAGCATATAATAAAGGTGCATATTATGGAGAAATAATAACAAGTTATGGTAGAACCATAGAATATAAATATATGACGTATTCAGAAGAATTTCCTAAAAGCAAAAAAATAAACATAAGTTTTGATAAAATTGTACTTTCGAATAAAAATTCTTATGATAAAACAGTAATAGAAGGAGAGTGGAACATAGAAGTAAACTTACCAGAAGAAATGTACAATAGAGAAACATTAATATATAATGCTAAAAACAGTACAGAAGATATATTAATTACAAGTGCAAAAGTATCAAACACAGCAACAAAAATAGAATTAATTACAAGATGGGGAGACCCAGTATATACAGAAAAAGATAGCGAAGAAGAAAAACAAAGAAAAATTGACGAATTTTTTAATAAAACTCATTCAGTACAAAATATCCTTATAAAAAATGAATATATAGAAAATAGTAATGGCGAAAAGTTTTATCCAGTAGTAAATAGTAGTTATGGAAATGGGGGATATAATCAAATGTTTAACGGAATGCTTAAATACTGGCAAACATTTAATTTAACAAAATATGATGCAACGGATAATTTAAAACTAGTATTAGAAAAGCAAGGAGAAATAATAGAAATTGAACTTGAAAATAAAAATTAATTTCATATAAAATCTATTTCAAAAAAATTCTAAATAAATATTTATATCTCTAATTTTAGAGGAAGTGAGGAGAACTAATAATGGGAAAAGTAAAAGATTTCTTTAGTAAAATTAGTAAGAATTTATTATTATATTCAATATTATTAATAATTATATTAATAGTTTTGCATTTTATTTTAAAAGCATTTGATTTAAAATTGAGAGAATGGATTTATATGGTAGTTATTTCTATTTCAGCAATACTATTTGTTGTATTTTTAATAAAAAAATTTATACAAAAAGATAAAAAAACAAAATTAGACATATTGTTTGGGATTATGATTTTTCTGGTGTTATGTGCAATATTTTGGAAGTTTTTACTTATTGGTTTTTTCTTTTTAATTGTAGCAATCGACGCCAATAGTGAATATGTAGTAGAAAGAGAAAATGTAAAATATGTAGCTGTGGTTGACACGGGTTTTCCTGATAATGATACAAATGTTTATTTTCACGAATACATAAATCCTTTTGCATATAATTCAAAGGTAGAATTTAGTGAATTTTATGAAGGGGCTTTTGACCCAACAGAAATAGAAGAAGAGGAAGTAACACAAAATCCTTTAGAGGAAAATATTATAAAAGTTGAAGAAGAAAAAGATAGTGATGAATTTATAGAGGGAAATATAATAAAGGAAGAAGATATTTTGTATGAAAAAGAAATAAGAACTGGTACTATTATAAAAGTTATAAATGAAGGAAGTGTGCTAGGAGGAAAGATGGTAATTAGTGTTAAAAAAACAGATGACAGTGGTAAAACATGGAGAAACCAGCTAAAGACTTCAGATGGGTATATGACAGTAAATAGAGGAGCAGAATTTGTTTTTATTAATGAAGAGGTTGGCTTTATAAACAACTTAAGTCTATTTGTATTAGGTGAAGATAATGACTCACTTTTAGTTACAGTAGATGGAGGAGAAAGCTATAAAAATGCAAATTTTATATTCCCATTAGATATAGAGGATACAACTTTTTATGTAGATGGTGTGCCTTACAAAGAAAATAATAAATTAAAGGTAAAAATGTATTCACCAGCATATAGATCAGACGATAAAGTTAATTATTATGAATTTGTAAGTGTAGATAATGGATTAAATTGGGAGATGTGCAACGAATATTAACAAATAAATAGAAAAATTTGTAAATATAGTTTGACATTACCAAAAACGCATGCTATAATTATTCTTAATATAAGAGAGGTATTATTATGAAAACAAAAATAATATTTAGAAACGAGCATCATAAAATCTAGCTTGTGTCATATAAATGGCACAGGCTTTTGGTGCTTGTGCCTAAGAGTTAAACCTTATGGTAGAAGTACCATAAGGTTTTTTGTTTGCTTTAAAAATAAACTGGCCAGTTTATAAAATAAAAATTAAATAAAGCAGAGCTCTCTCACTGCTTTAGAAGGAGGAGTTTATGAAGAAAAAAATAATTTTAGCAATGATAATTATTGTATTAATAATAATAGGAGTTTTATTTGCAGTAAGTTTAAGAACAAATAAAAACGAAAATTCGTTAGAAAGAATTTTAAATAAGGGTACATTTATATTAGGACTAGATGATAGTTTTCCACCTATGGGATTTAGGAATGAAGACAATGAAATAGTCGGATTTGATATAGATGTAGCAAAAGAAGTATGTAATAGATTAGGAGTAGAATTAGTATTACAACCAATTTCATGGACAGCAAAAGAACAAGAACTTAATTCATATAATATAGATTGTATTTGGAATGGCATGTCTATAGATGATGATAGAAAAGAAAAAATGAGTTTATCTATGCCATATTTAGAGAACAAAATGTCTTTTGTAGTAAAAGAAGATAATACTATAAACTCATTAAGCGGCTTGAAAGGTAAAAAAGTGGGTGTGCAATCTGGATCAACAGCAGAAAAAATATTACAAGAATCAGAAATATTAAATGAACTTGGTGAGGTAGTAAGTTATTCAGAAAATATTACAGCATTTATGGACTTAGAAATAAACCAAATAGATTCTGTATTTTTAGATGATGTAGTTGCAAATTATTATATTTCAACTAATGACAAACTATATAGAGTTTTGGAAGAAGCATTACAAGAAGAACAATATGCAATAGGATTTAGAAAACAAGACACAGAACTACGAGATAGAGTAAATGAAATCTTAACAGAAATGAAAAAAGATGGAACTTTAGCAGAAATATCAACAAAATGGTTTGGTAAAGATATTACTATTATTGAAGGAAATTAGGAGTATATATGGAGTGGGAATATTTAGTTAAATTAACAAAAATACTTCTTGAAGGATTACAAGTGTCATTGAAGATATTTATACTTACTTTAATTTTTTCAATCCCACTTGGAATCATAGTTTCTGTATTATGTATGTCAAAAAATAAAATTATTAGTGCTTTTACAAAGATATATATTCTAATCATGAGAGGAACACCTTTATTGTTACAGATCATATGTATATATTTTGCACCATATTATTTATTTAGAATATCATACAATAGATTTATCGCTATTATAATTGCATTTTCATTGAATTATGCAGCATATTTTGGAGAAATATTCAGAAGCGGAATAGAAAGTATACCAAAAGGGCAATGGGAAGCAGCTTTTACATTAGGATTTAGCAAGATAAAAACTTTTTTTATAATAATAATGCCACAAGCAATAAAAAGGGTTTTGCCAGCTATTTCAAATGAAGTTATAACATTAGTCAGAGATACTTCACTTGCACAAGTTATAGGCGTAACAGAGCTGTTTTCAATTGCTCAGAAACAAGCAAATTTTAAATTTTCAATAATTCCTCTGCTTATAGCAGGACTAATATATCTTATTGTAAGTATGATATTGACACTAATATTTAATTATACAGAAAAAAAGTTAGATTATTATAGGGGTTAAAAATGAAAGTTTTAGAGGTAAAAGAAATAAATAAGAGTTTCAACAAAAAGAAAATTTTAGAAAATATTTCTTTGCAAGTAAATGAAGGAGAAATAGTTTCAATTATAGGAGAATCAGGAGTAGGAAAATCAACATTTTTAAGATGTATTAATGGACTAGAAAAAATAGATAGTGGGGAAGTTATAATAAATAATAACTTAGTTAAAAACAGAATATCCAAACATATTAATTTAGATATAGGATTAGTATTCCAGGAGTACAATTTATTCCCTCAGTATTCTGTTTTGGAAAATGTTACACTAACTTTAATTAAGGTTATGAAAATAAAAAAAGAAGAGGCAAATAGAATAGCAAAAGATTTACTAACTAATATGAATTTAGCAGAAAGAGTTAATGCATATCCTTTTGAACTTTCAGGAGGAGAAAAGCAAAGGGTAGCTATAGCAAGAACTCTTGCAACAAATCCTAAAATAATATGCTTTGATGAACCAACAAGTGCACTAGATCCAAAACTAGTAGAGCAAATTTTTAAGATTATAAAGGAATTGTCAAATAAAGGAAAAGCAATATTAATAGTAACACATGATATAAAATTTGCAGATAAAATATCAGATAGGATAATTAAATTTGTATAATTATTAATTAATGTTCAGACTAAATTTTAAATAGTAGAAAAAATGTAGGGGCGAACTGTGTTCGCCCGTTGTTTTAAAAAATGTTGTAAAAAAATATTAATTAGAGTAAAATGTATATTGTAAAAAAGAAGATATAAAATATTTACAGAAATGTAGGAAAAACGGAGATATAAAATGATTAAAAATATATTTTTTGATGTAGATGGAACAATATATGAAGATTTTAAATTAATATTACCAAAACTTAAGACTAAATATAACCTATATGTTGTAACAGATGAATTATTAGAAATTCAAAAAGAAAAATTAAAAATTTTGGGGGTTATAGATAGTTTTAAAAATATAATTTCTTCAACACAAGTTAATTTAATAAAACCAAATCCTGAAATTTTTGAGTATGCATTAAAAGTAACAAAATCTAATAGAGAAGAAACAATAATGATAGGAGATAATCCATATAGAGATATAGAAGGGGCAAAAAAAGCAGGATTAAAAACTGGTTGGTTTAAAAGAGGTAAATATGAGTATTATCAATTAGAAGATAAAAACATATCAGATATAGTCATAACAAACTATATAGAACTGATAAATATGTTAATATACAGTTAATGTTCAAACTAAAATTATTATAATAAATAAGCTTTTTATATTGACTTTAAAGATAATTTTATAATAATATATAAAACAATAAAAAATATGATAGGTAAGTGATAAAAATGAGATTAAGTAAAGATTTCTTTTATACAATAAAAGAAAATATAGCAGATGAAGATTCAATTAGTGGAAAACTTTTAGTTAAGAGTGGAATGATAAAAAAAGTAAGTAATGGAATTTATGCAAAAATGCCTATTGGAGAAAAAACTATAAAAAACATAGAGAATATTGTACGTAAAAATATGAATGAGGCAGGAGCAAATGAATTAAGTATGCCTGCATTATTACCAATGGATGTTTTTGAAAAAACAGGTAGAAAAGATGCATTTGGACCAAGTATGTTTAAGTTATGTGATAGATATAACAGAGAATATGCATTAGGACCAACTCATGAGGAATTATTTGCATTAGCATCAATGAGTAAAGTTAAATCATATAGAGATTTACCATTTACAACATATCAAATTGGACCAAAATATAGAGATGAAGTAAGGCCAAGACTTGGATTAATAAGAACTAGAGAGTTTACAATGAAAGATGCATATAGTTTTGATAAAGATTATGAAGGCCTAGATATTTCATATAAAAAAATGTTTGATGCATATCATAAAATATTTACAGAGCTAGGGATTAACTATACTGTAGTTAAAGCAGATACTGGAGCAATGGGAGGATTACTTTCTGAAGAGTTTCATGCTGTAACTGCAATTGGTGAAGACACACTTGTACTTTGTGATAGTTGTGACTATTCATCAAATTTAGAAATTAGCAAAAATATATCCGCAGAAAAAGATAATGTAGAAGAAAAAGAATTAGAATTAGTGGAAACTCCAAATAGACATACGATTGAAGAAGTTTGTGAGTATTTAGATTTAAATGTAAAACAAACTGTTAAGGCAATGTTAATGAATATTGATGATAATTTAGTAGTCTTATTTATAAGAGGAGATAGAGAGTTAAATGAAACAAAAGTACTCAAATTGCTAGGTGCAAATGAGATAGGATTTGCAAATGATGAACTTATTGCAACTTCAAATGCTGTGCCAGGATATACAGGCCCCATTGGATTAAATGCTAAAATAGTTATAGATGCAGAAGTATTAAATATGAAGAATTTCTGTTGTGGAGCAAATAGAGAAGGATATCATTACATAAATGCAAATATTAAAGATTTTAATTATGACATAATTGGAGATGTAGTAAATGTAAAAGAGGGAGATACATGTCCGAATTGTGGAGGAAAATTAATATTTAAAAAAGGAATTGAAATTGGGAATACATTTAAATTAGGAACTAAATATTCTGAAAGCTTAGGATTAAATTATTTAGGAGATGATAATAAAAATCATCCAGTTGTAATGGGAAGCTATGGAATAGGAATAGAAAGAATCCTTTCTGCAATTGTAGAACAAAATAATGATGAAAAAGGAATAATATGGCCAATAAATGTAGCACCATATAAAATCGCAATTGTAGTAATAAATCCTAAAGAAGAACAACAATATAGAGCAGGTGAAAAATTATACAATACTTTTAATAAATTAGGTATAGATACTTTAATAGACGACAGAACAGAAAGAGCAGGTGTAAAATTCAACGATATAGATTTAATTGGAATTCCAATTAGAATAACAATTGGTAAAAAAATTAATGAAAATATTGTTGAAATAAAATTAAGAAAAGAGAAAGAAACAAAAGAGTGTAAAATTGAAAATGTAGTAGAAGAGATTAAAAAAATAATAATTTATTAATAGATAAGCAGAACTTGCTTAAAAAAGATATATACATTTGATAAAATGTATTATGTAGAGGATGGAGGAACAATCATGAGTAGAGAAGAAAATTACATGAGTAAAATTAAATATAGAGCTTTTGGCTGTAAAACTATTACAACGAGATAATTGCTATAAAAATAGTAAAGTTGTAATAGTTAAATATAGCAAATATATCTCGTTATACTTATAAAATTTAATAAGATAAGGAGATATAAAAAATGATAGAGATAGGATTAAATAATATTAAGAAAAATTTTGGACTTAAAAACATTTTAGATGGAGTAAGTTTTGAGGTAAAAACAGGTGAGAGAGTTTCTTTAATAGGAGAAAACGGTTCTGGAAAATCTACTATTTTAAAAATTATAAATGGAGATGAAAAAGAGGATTTTGGGCGAATAAGTATAAGAAAAGGAGCTAGTATAGGTTTTTTAAAACAAATTTATGATAAACAGCAAAAAGACGAAATAGTAGAAAGTTATTTAAAGAGAAGCTTTGATGAATTTACAAGTATAGAAAACAACTTAAAAAAATTAGAATTATTAATGGCGGATAATAACAAAGATTTAGACAAAATATTATTAAAATATGGGAAACTGCAAGAAAGGTATACTGCATTAGGAGGATATGAACTAGAAGAAAGTTTTAAAAAAATTTGTTCTGGGTTTAATTTCGATAGAGATTTTTTAAATAAAGAATATAATTCTTTAAGTGGTGGAGAAAAAACAATAGTAAATTTAGCAGCTATTTTATTAAAAAATCCTAATATACTACTTTTAGATGAACCTACAAATCATTTGGATATAGAAACATTAGAGTGGTTAGAAGAGTTTTTAGTATCGTATAAAGGAACTATATTGCTAATTTCTCATGATAGATATTTTCTAGACAAAGTTACAACAAAAACAATTTTATTAGAAAAGGGAAAGGAGAAAATCTATTTTGGAAATTATTCATATTTTCTGAAAGAAGATGAGAGAAGAACACTTGCAGAGTTTGAAATTTACAAAAATCAACAAAAGCAAATAATAAAGATGAAAGAATCTATTAAGAAATTAAGAAGTTTTGGACAATTAGAGCAAAATGAATCATTTTTTAAAAGAGCTAAATGTATAGAAAAAAGATTAGAAAAATTAGAATTGGTAGATAAAGTAAGTATAGAAAAAAGAAAACTTCCAATAAATATAAATGCATCGAAACGTTCTGGAAATGATGTATTAGTTATAAAAAATTTAAGCAAAACTTATGAAGGAAATAAAATATTTAACAATTTGAATTTGGAGATACATTATGGAGAGAAAGTACAACTAAAAGGAAAAAATGGTTCAGGAAAGTCAACTTTAATAAAAATTATTTTGGGAGAAGATAACGATTTTAGTGGAGAAGTAAAAATAAATTATTCTGCTAAAATTGGATATATTCCACAAGAAATAAAATTCAAAAATGAGAAAGAAAATATTTTAAATTACTTTTTAAAAGATTATGTTGGAAGCGAAACAGAAGCAAGGACTTTTCTAGCAAAATATATGTTTTATGGAGAAATTGTATTTAAAAAATTAGAAAATCTTTCAGGAGGAGAGAGAGTAAGGCTATTACTTGCAAAATTAGTGCTTAAAGAAACTAATTTTTTAATACTAGACGAGCCAACAAATCATTTGGATATTTCAACGAGAGAAATACTTGAGGAAACATTAGAAAATTATAAAGGAACAATATTATTTGTTTCACATGATAGATATTTTTCTAATAAATTAGCAACAAGAGAAATAAAAATATAAAAACTAAGCAATATTAATTATTAAAGCGAACCATTTTGTGGCTCGCTTTAATAATATTATTTTCTATCTTTCCATTCATGATACAATTATCAATTTCTTATAAATACGGGCGGACAGGGTCGTCCGCCCCTACAATATGCATTTAAAATTAGTATTATTTTTGAATCGAACGCCAACAATCATACTTTAGATAATAATTTTACTATATCTTAACTTTTTTTCGACTTTTATTTTATCATCTTTATGTTATTCTTATCATTAAAGAATTGACAACTTTTATTTATATATACAAATTAGTATGTTAACATTTATTAAAAGAGGTGTAACATGAAAGAAATTAAAATATTAATACCAATATATAATGAGGAAGAAAGTATATTATTTTTAAAAAATAGAATTTTAAATGTAATTAATGAAATTAAAAAATATAGCTTTAAAATTTTATTCATAGACGATGACAGTACAGATGGAAGTATAGATATAGTAAACGAAATAAGGAAAATTGATAGTAGATTTGAATATATATCTTTTTCTAGAAATTTTGGTAAAGAAACTGCAATTATTGCAGGACTTGATTATTCTAAAAATAGTGATGCCGTAATAATAATGGATGCTGATTTGCAGGACCCACCAGAATTAATACCACAGATGATAGAAGAATGGGAAAACGGATATGATGATGTATATGCAAAAAGAAAAACAAGAGATGGAGAAACTTGGCTTAAAAAAACAACATCAAAACTTTATTATGATATACTTCAAAAATTTACTAATATAGAAGTCCAAAAAGATACAGGAGATTTTAGACTTTTAGATAAAAAATGTGTGCAAGCTATTTGTGCTTTAAGAGAAACTTCTAGGTGTTCTAAAAGTTTGTTTAACTGGATAGGCTTTAATAAGAAGGAAGTGCTATTCGATAGACAAAAAAGAATAGCAGGAAAAACAAAATGGAATTATAAAAAACTGATAGATCTAGCAATAGATGGAATAACTTCCCTTTCTGTATCTCCACTTAGGTGGGCTGTATATATTGCAATACCTTTATTTTTAATATTATTTGTATATTTTGTTGTTATATTATGCTTATCAATAATAAATGGACAAGCAATAAATTTAAGCCAAATAATTATTCTACTAATACTTTTCTTTGCAGAAATTCAGCTAGTACTAACAGGCATAATTGGGGAGTACTTAGGTAGAGTATTTAACCAAACAAAAAATAGACCACTATATCTAGTAAAAGAAATAAATGGAGAAAAGAATTGGGAGAATAAAAATGAAGAAAAAAGTAGTAATTATATTAATATTAATAACATTAATACAAATTTTAACTAGAATATATTTTGGCTTTCAAAAAGAATATTTTCATATGGATGAGATGTATTCATATGGGCTAATGAATTATGATAAACTAAATATTGCAGATAATTCAGATTTTTTAAATACATGGCATAATAAAGAATACTACAAAGATTATTTAGAAGTAAACAAAGATGAATTATATGATTTTAGACCAGTATATGAAAACCAGAAAAATGATGTTCATCCACCATTATATTATTTATTATTAAGAATAGCATCAAGTTTTAATGTAGATAATTTCTCTAAATGGACAGGACTTATTCTAAATATATTGATTTTTGCAATATCTAATATCTTTATATATTTAATAGCAAAAATAATTTTTAAAAATCCAATATATGCATTACTTACATGTTTAATAAATGGTTTTACATTAATTGCTTTAAATAGTAGTTTATACATAAGGATGTATGAATTATGCAACCTAAATATATTAATAATTACATATCTGCACTTAAAAATTTATAATAAAGAAAAACTAAAAATATCTTATATAGTTTTAATTACAATTTTCCTAATTTTAGGAGGATTAACGCATTACTATTACTTTATTTATGTATTTACATTAGCAATAATTTATATAACAAAATGTATAAAAACCAAAAAATATAGAAATTTAGGCATATATATTGCAGGGATAATAATTGCAGCAGGCGTATATCTTTTAATCTTTCCATATGCAATATCTCATATATTATTTGGATATAGAGGAGTAGGAACAAGCGTAAACATATTAAATAATTTTGTGGGATATATATGGATAATAAATAAAGAACTTTTCAATTATTTATTACCACTTGCTTTAGCTATTTTAGTTTTTGCATGTTTAAATAAGAAAAAAAGAAAGATTAATTTAAACAAAGAAATATATTTGCTATTAATACCAAGTTTAATTTATTTAATTGTAGTAACATTAAAAGCACCATATGTAGAAGCTAGGTATATTATGCCGATTTATTCTGTAATAATTATATCTTCAATATATTTAACCAAAACATATTTAAAAAAAGCGTGGGACAATAAAAGTACATTGTTTATCACAACATTATTATTGTTATTAATTATATATAGTCCTTTGCTAACAAGAACAAAATTAGAATATACATATACAAAATATAATAGCATTGCAAAGAATATAAAAGAGAAAAATTTACCTATAATATATGTTTTTAATACAAGTAAAAATAGATTTTTAGATGACTTATATTTATTTACTCTAGTTGATTCATCTATAGTATTAGATTATAATAACTTACAAGAGGAAGTATTAAAGAACCAACAAGAGGATTTTATATTAATTTGTAACCAAGGTGTAAATGAAGAAAAAATAAAAAAAATTTTAGAAAGCAAAGAGATAATTTATATACAGAAAATGAATGCATGTAATATATATGAAGTTAAATAAAATGGAGAAAATTTATTCTCCATTTTTTTAAAATAATTTATAAAAAACGGTTTCTAAAATTTATTTATTGTGATACTATATAAACAAACAAAAGAGTATGGAGGTGCTTTGTAAATGCCAAATATAAGATTAGATTTAAGTTACTCAGGAATAAAAGAAAAAGAAATATCAGAATATGAAAAAGAGGTTTCAAAAATATACAAAACCTTGGAGGAAAATTCAAAAGATGAAGAACAATATGTGGGATGGTTAAAGTTACCAAGTAATTTTAATAAAAAAGAATTTGAAAGGATAAAAAAAGCAGCAAAAAGAATAAGAAAAAATTCAGAAGTATTTGTTGTTATAGGAATTGGAGGATCATATTTAGGAGCAAGAGCAGTAATTGAAAGCTTAACCAGTAATTTTGCAAATTTAATGCCACAAACTATAAGAAAATCACCTCAAATATTTTTTGTGGGGAATAGTATAAGTCCAAACTATATAAATGAATTAATAGATTGTATAGGCGATAAAGATATATCAATTAATGTAATATCAAAATCGGGTACAACTACAGAACCAGCAATAGCCTTTAGAATTTTTAGAGAATATTTAGAAAGCAAATATGGTGCTGATGAAGCAAGAGATAGAATATATGTAACAACAGATAAAAACAAAGGTGCATTAAAGCAGCTAGCAGACGAAGAAGAATACGAAACATTTGTAATACCAGATAATGTAGGTGGAAGATTTTCTGTTTTAACTCCAGTAGGACTTCTTCCTATTGCAGTTGCAGGAATAAATATAGATAAACTTATGGAAGGAGCTAAAACCGGAGAGTATAATTACTCAGATAGTAGTATAAAGTATAATCAATGTTATAGATATGCAGTGGCAAGAAATATATTGTATAAAAAAGATAAAACTATAGAAATATTAGCAAATTATGAACCAAAACTTCATTATTTTATAGAGTGGTGGAAACAATTATATGGAGAAAGCGAAGGGAAAGACCATAAAGGTATTTTTCCAGCTGGAGTGGATTTAACAACTGATTTACATTCGATGGGACAATATATACAAGATGGAAGAAGAAATATTTTTGAAACAGTTATTAATGTAGAAGAGACAAAAACAGATATAAAAATTAAAAGAGATGAAGATAATATTGATGGACTAAACTATTTAGCAGGAAAAACAATGGACTATGTAAATAAGCAGGCAATGCAAGGCACAATAGAAGCACATGTAGATGGAGAAGTTCCAAACATAGTAATTAATATAAAAAAATTAAATGAAGAAACAATAGGAGAACTAATATATTTTTTTGAACTTGCCTGTAGCATATCAGGAAATATATTAGGAGTAAATCCATTTGATCAACCAGGAGTTGAAGCATACAAAACAAATATGTTTAAATTACTTGGAAAGCCAGGATATAAAGAAAAATAGATAATAAATGGAGAGGTTAAAAATGAAAAAGAATTTAATAATTGTAGTGATTATTCTAATAGTTATATTATCATTTATTATATTAAAAAATGTATTTAGTGATTTAAATGATGTATCCGAAGAAAATGAAAATGTAATAAGCAATGAAGATGTAATAAAAAATGGAGATGTGCTTGTAGAAATAATAAATTTTAGCTATGAAGCAGTTAGTGTAGAGGAAATAAATTCATTAGATTACGTAGCAGAAGAAAAAAAGCATGATTATATTATTTATAGTAATGGAATAATAGAACAATCTGGAACAGGTAATGAAAATATAAAAGGAGTTTTGCAAGAGAAAAAACTAGAAATAATAAAAGAATTGGTTGAAGAGATAGATGAAAGTAAAATACATTCTGTACCGACTCTTCTACCAGTTTCATCAGGTCAAATAATAACAGTATATAACTCAGAAAAAAGGGGAATAAAAATAAAAGACGCCAATACTTATAATGATTCTGAAGCGGCAAAAAAAATTATAGAAATTTTAGACACTGAAAATCTATTGTAAAATATTGACATTAACAAAAAATGTAGTATAATTAATATAGTTGAATATAAAAAACTATGATGAGAAAAGTAAGATAAAGGTTACTTCAAGAGAGAGTTAGTGAGTGCGCTGAAAGCTAACTTAAGTAAACATATCCCAAAAACTACCTCGGAGTTTTCTAATTAAAAGTTAGACGTAAGCAAGGCACGATATAGCCTTAAACTTAAAGTTAAACTTAGGGTGGAACCGTGTAAATTTGCACCCCTAACAGATTAATATGTAATCTATTAGGGGTGCATTATTTTATATATAGGGTTCGCTGTCCAAGGGGCAACACCTAAAAAAAATTATTTGTTTTTCTTAAATACATTAAAAAAGGAGAAATATATGCTAATATCAATAGGAACAAGAAGTATTCCAAAAGTAACTGCAATAACAAGAGCATTTTCAAGATATCCAGAACTCTGGTTAAACAACGAAGACGAAATAAAATATATTATAATGCCAAAAGAAATAAGAAAAGATGAAAATAAAGGACAACAAACAGACATTTTTTCTGGGGTATCGTGTAATCCAATGACACTTGCAGAAACAATTAGAGGTGCAAAAAATAGAGCAAAAAATGCTTATGAACATGCAGCAGAGAGGAATCGGCACATGTAACTATGGAGTAGGAATAGAAGCGGGAATGTATCCTGTTCCAGAAGTAGAAACTAAATATATGGATGCAAGTATATGTGCAATATATGATGGAGATAAATATTATATAGGATTTAGCCCATCATTTGAATATCCAGAAACTGTAGTAAAAAGAGTTTTGCAGGGGGAAGAATTAGGTTATATGGAAGATATATTTGGAAGTACCGCAAAAGGAAGAAAAGGGGCAATAGGAGTACTAACTGCTGGAAGAGTGTATAGAGAGGAATTAGAAGAATATGCTGTAATAATGGCATTAACAAAAATTGTAGCAAAAGATGTATATAATAAATAAAAAACATATTGCAAACGATGTAGGGGTCGCTGCCCACAGCGACCCGCAATTTTGTGTTTTTTGGGTCGCCGAGGGCGGCGACCCCTACACCATTTGCAAATAATTTTGTTAATAAATAATTATAACAAAGGGGCGAAACAAATGAAAATAATGTTTATATGTACAGGA
>CALXNI010000017.1 GCA_944389715.1 uncultured Clostridia bacterium
ATTAATGGGATTTTTAAGTAAAATATTTGGTACATATAGCGAAAAAGAAGTAAAAAGAGTAATGTCAATAGTAGATAAAATAAATAGTTACGAAGCTGAAATTTCAAAACTTTCAGATGAGGAATTAAAAAATAAAACTTCTGTTTTTAAAGAAAGGCTAAATAATGGAGAGACTTTAGAAGATATTTTACCAGAAGCATTTGCTGTAGTTAGGGAAGCGTCAAAAAGAGTGTTAGGAATGAGACATTTCGATGTCCAATTAATAGGTGGAATAATACTTCATCAAGGTAGAATTGCTGAAATGAAAACAGGTGAAGGTAAAACTTTAGTTGCTACTCTTCCTGTATATCTAAATGCTTTAACTGGCAAAGGTGTACATGTTGTAACAGTTAATGATTACTTAGCTAAAAGAGATAGCGAATGGATGGGAAAATTATATAAGTTTTTAGGCTTATCAGTAGGACTTGTAATTGCTGGAATGGATAGCAGGCAAAAACAAAATGCTTATAATTGTGATATTACATACGGTACAAATAATGAATATGGTTTTGATTATTTAAGAGACAACATGGTTATATATAAAGATCAAATGGTTCAAAGACCATTAAATTACGCAATAGTTGATGAGATTGATAGTATTTTAATTGATGAGGCAAGAACACCATTAATTATTTCAGGAACAGCTGCAGAATCTTCAGTATTATATAAGCAAGCAAATGATTTTGTTAAAAGATTGAAGGCAAAGGTCTTGGTTGAAGAAGATGTAAAAGACTCTGAACAAGCAGAAGATAATGAAAAATACGACTATATAGTAGACTTAAAAGCTAAATCTGCATCACTTACACAAAAAGGAATAAAAAAAGCAGAAGAATATTTTAAACTAGAAAATTTAAATGACATTGATAATTCACAAATAGTCCACCATATAAATCAAGCCTTACATGCTCATGGAATTATGAAAAAAGATATTGATTATATAGTAAAAGATGGAGAAGTATTAATTGTAGACGAATTCACAGGAAGAATAATGTATGGTAGAAGATATAGTAATGGACTTCACCAGGCAATAGAAGCAAAAGAAAATGTAAAAATTGCAAACGAATCAAAAACACTTGCTACTATTACATTTCAAAACTATTTTAGAATGTATAATAAACTTGCAGGTATGACTGGTACAGCTATGACAGAAGAATCTGAGTTTAGAGAAATATATAATTTAGATGTAATATCAATACCAACTAATAAACCTATGATAAGAGTAGACAATAATGACGTTATATATAAAAATGAAAATGCTAAATTTAAAGCTGTAGTTGAAGACATAAAGGAAAGTCATAAAAAAGGTCAGCCAGTTTTAGTAGGTACAGTTTCTATAGAAAAATCTGAAAAATTAAGTAATATTTTAAAAAGAGAAGGAATAAAACACGAAGTATTAAATGCAAAATATCATGAAAAAGAAGCACAAATTATTGCACAAGCAGGTAAATATGGAGCTGTAACAATTGCCACAAACATGGCTGGACGTGGTACTGATATTATGCTTGGTGGTAATAGCGAATTTCTAGCAAAACAAGAAATGAAAAAGCAAGGATTTTCTGACGATTTAATTGAAGAAGCAACAGCACATAACGAAACAGATAACGAAGAAATATTAAATGCAAGAAAACAATTTAGTGAGTTTGAACAAAAATTTGATAAAGAAATAAAAGAAGAGAAAGAAAAAGTAATAGCTGCTGGTGGATTAAAAATAATTGGTACAGAAAGACACGAATCAAGAAGAATAGATAACCAACTTCGTGGACGTAGTGGACGTCAAGGAGATCCAGGAGAATCAAGATTTTATATTGCACTTGATGATGACTTAATGAAAATCTTTGGTGGTGATATGGTAACATCTGTATATAATACACTTGGAGCAGATGAAAACATGCCTCTTCAAATGGGAATACTTTCTAAAGCAGTTGAAAGTGCACAAAAAAAAGTTGAAGGAAGACATTTTAGTATTCGTAAACATGTACTTCAATATGATGATGTTATGAACACTCAAAGAGAAATAATCTATAAACAAAGAAGACAGGTTTTAGATGGAGAAAATATACATGATAATATTTTGCATATGATAGATAGTGTTGCAGAAGAAATTGTATCAAGTTATATTTCAGATTCTGATTTCAATAAAGAAGGATTTATGCAAGAAATTAGAACAATATTTGGAATTACAACTTTAGAAAGTATTAAGAGTTCAAAAATTAATGAGCATGAAGTAATAGAAGAATTAAAAGAAAAAGCACTTGAAAATTATAACAAAAAAGCTGAGGAAATTGGAGAAGAGCAACTTCAAGAATTAGAAAGAGTAGTTATGCTTAAAGTCGTTGATCAAAAATGGATGGATCATATTGACGCAATGGATGAATTAAAAGATGGTATCGGACTTAGAGCTTATGGACAAAAGGATCCAGTAGTTCAATATAGGATTGAAGGATTTGACATGTTTGATCAAATGGTAAATGATATAAAAACAGATGTTGTTAAAATATTATTAAATATTAATAGAGTACAAAAATTAGAGAGAAAAGAAACTGTAAAAATTACCAAACAAGGATTGCAAGAAGCAGCAGAAAATATGAGAAAAGATATACCAAAAGAAAATAAAGAAGTTTCACATACACCTATCGTAAACAATGCTCCAAAAGTTGGAAGGAACGATCCATGTCCATGTGGCTCGGGAAAAAAGTATAAAAATTGTTGTGGAAGAAATCAGTAGAAATAATAAAAGTCAGCATTAAAAAAGTATGAAAATATATATATTGCATAAATTTATAAAATATGATAACATTTCTTAAATAGAACAGATTATTAAAAAATCAAATGGTAAAAATTATTATAATTTTAAAAAAAGGAGGTTCACAAAAGATGAGTAAAAGGAACATAATATTTATTTGCGTAGCAGTTGCAGTAGTTATTATAATCGCATTTATCGTTTACTTTATGATAATCAATAACAATGATTCAATACAAGAAATTTACAATACCAAAAAAATAACGATAACAAAATATGATGAAAATTTTGAAGTAGAAAAAACAATAGAAGTAACAAAAAGCAAAAAAATAAAAGAATTTAAGCAAATTTGCAACAGTATCTCTTTAGAGGAAGATAATATAACTTCACAGTATGCTGTTAGAAATGATGTTAAAATAGATCTAAATAATGGAACATTTTTTATGATACAATTGGATTTAGAAGATTATTGTTATATTGAAAATTCTAATTCAAATATTTATTCTACAATAAAAATGCCAGAAGATCTTTTAAATTATGTAAATAGCATTCTGGAGGAAAATGTTTAATAATTTAATGTTATATTTATAGGAGGATATAAGTGTTAGAACTAGAAGAAAACAAACAAAAAATAGTGAATTTAAAAGTAAAATTAAAAAGTGTTGGTGATTCACTTTGACATTCCAAAATTAAAAAAAAATTTGAATATATTAGAAGAAAAAACAAATTTGCCAGATTTTTGGAACAATCCAAACAAATCTGCTCCAGTTCTTTCTAGGATTAAAGAACTAAAAAACAAAATAGATTTATATACTAAAATAAATTCAGATTTAATAAATATAGAAAATTTAAATGATTTATTGTTTTCTGAATATGATAGCGAGCTGTCAATAGAACTTTCTAAAAACCTTATTGATTTAGAAAGAAAAATAGACAAATTAGAAATTAAAACTTTACTTTCTTGTAAATACGATAAAAATAATGCAATACTTACACTTCACCCGGGGGCTGGTGGTACAGAAGCACAAGATTGGGTAGAAATGCTATACAGAATGTATACCAGATGGGCTACAAATAATGGGTACACAGTTAAAGAATTAGACTTTTTAGAAGGTGATGAGGCAGGAATTAAAAGTGTTACATTTCTAGTTTCTGGTGAAAATGCATACGGTTATTTAAAAGGAGAAATGGGAGTTCATAGATTAGTTAGAATATCTCCATTTGATAGTGGCGGAAGAAGACATACTTCATTTGCATCTTTAGAGGTCTTACCAGAAATAACTGAAGATATACAATTAGAGATAAATCCAGACGACTTAAGAATTGACACATATAGAGCTTCTCGGAGCAGGAGGACAACATATAAATAAAACAGATTCTGCAGTAAGGATTACTCATATTCCTACAAATATTGTTGTATCTTGTCAATCAGAACGTTCGCAAATACAGAATAAAGAAACTGCAATGAAAATGCTAAAATCTAAATTACTAGAATTAAAAGAAAGAGAGCAAAAAGAAAAGATAGATGACTTAAAAGGAGTACAGAAAGATATTGCATGGGGTAGCCAAATTCGTTCATATGTTTTTTGCCCATATACAATGGTAAAAGATCATAGAACAAATTATGAAGTTGGAAATGTCGAAGCAGTTATGAACGGAGAATTAGATGGATTTATAGAAAGCTATTTAAAGTTTATAAATAAAAACACCTCACAAAATATCTAAAAATGCAATATAATAATATTATATAATAATAAATAAGATTTAAATTTAGATTTTATTTATATAAATAATTAAAAGAGGTGCCAATATGGGCATAATTGTACAAAAATTTGGAGGAAGTTCTGTAGCAGATACAGAAAAATTACTTATTGTTTGTGACCGTATAATAAAAGAGTACAAAAAAAACAATAAAGTAGTAGTTGTAGTTTCAGCGCAAGGCAAAACTACAGATAGATTAATAACAGAGGAAAAAGAAGTAACAGATTCTCCCTCTGCAAGAGAACATGACGTTTTGCTTTCAGTGGGAGAGCAAATTACAATTTCAAAGCTTGCAATGCTTTTAAACAAATTAGGTTATAATGCAATTTCCTATACAGGATGGCAAATACCAATAAAAACAGATGATATTTATGGAAATGCAAATATAGTAGATATAAATACTGATAAGATTTTAAAACAATTAGATAATAATATAGTTATTATAGCAGGTTTCCAAGGAATAACTAAAAATGGCGATATTACAACACTAGGAAGAGGTGGATCAGACACTACAGCTGTAGCTCTTGCTGCATATTTGAAAGCAGAAAAATTATACATTTATACAGATGTAGATGGTGTATATTCTGACGATCCACATACCAATATAAATGCTGTAAAATACGAAACTATTTCATATGATAAAATGTTAGAAATGTCAAAAAATGGAGCAAAAGTTTTACATTCAAAATGTGTAGAAATGGCTAAAAAATATAATGTTCCTATAACAGTAAAATCTACATTCGTAGAGAATGAAGGAACAGTTGTAAAATAAATTGGAATTTGTTTTATTAAAATTAATTTTAAATCTGTAGGGGTCGCACCCC
>CALXNI010000018.1 GCA_944389715.1 uncultured Clostridia bacterium
CTAGTACTGAAATATATGTTATTATTCCTATCATTATTGATGACACTATTAATGAAATTGCAACAAATGCTATTAATACGTAACTAATTGTATCTATAATTTGATTTACAGATTTCATCATTACTCCTACAATATCAGTATAATTTATGATATTCTCTTCTTTCCCTTCATCTCTTTGTTTTTGATTATAGTTTTCTATTTCTCTTGTTATATCATCTTTTGAAGCAAAATCTTTTGGATAAATGCTTATTGAAGATGGAGTATCTAAATCAATAGCTCCTAACTTTTCTAGATTTTTTTCATAACTTGCTTCTTTATTTTCTGTATATGCATCCATCATTTGTGCAATTTCTTCAGCACTTAAACTTGCCATTGCCATTTTTTGTTCTGTTGTAAGTGAATCATAGTCAAACTCTTCTTCTTCATCTTCTGTTGGAAAATCTAATCCAGAAAATACATTTATTTTTGGCTCTTCTTTTTGTTCTTTTACAATTTCAGATTCATTTGATTTATTTATAACATATTCCTTTAATTCTTTTGTATATCCTATTCCTTCTGACATAGATGCTGCAACTGTTTCTGGGTTTTTCTTGATAATTCCAACTGCTTTAATAGTTTCTGCTTCAGCTATTTTTTCTCTCATGTAATCTTCATCATCTTCTTTATTTAGCCAAACACCATTTTCTTTAGAGTAATAGTCAGAATTTAATATTAATTTAAAAGATAAATTAAGCAATTCATCATAAGTATATGAAGTCTGCTCAGACTCTTCTACAGTCTTTCCATCTTGCATATCTTTAAATTTCTTTTCTAATTCGTCTTGGTCTTTTAGTCCTAAAGAATACAAAGTATAATCACTTATCTCATTATCTTCGTTTACTATTAATACAACTTCATTGTAATTTTGAGGCCATGTTCCTGCAAGCACATCATATTGTGATTGTAATAATTCCTCGTTATCTAGCATTTCTATCCATACATTTGTATTTGACATCATAACCGAAGACATCGAAGAATTACTTGATGCCTCCATCATTTCTCCCATTCCCATTGCATCCATAACTGTGCTTGGATTAACTTTAACTATTCCATCAGAAGTATCTTCCTTGTATAAATTTATATCTAAGTTATAACCATATTCTATACTATTGCTAAATTTTTTAATTTCGTTATTACTATCTAAATATTTTTTTAATTCTTTTAAATTATTGTTGGATACTTTATTAGAAAGAGTAGAAATCATTTCGTCCATAATATCAGAAGAATATATTTTTCCTTCTTCATATGCCAAAGTATCTTGGTTATTTTGTCCCATCATACTTTCCATCATACTAGACATATCTACTGTTGTTTCTTCTATTGTAATTGGATATGATGATAAAGTATCTTCCTCCACTTTATTTATATAATTTTGTACACCTGTTGAAATAGCAAGTATTAAAGCAATTCCAATTATTCCAATACTTCCTGCAAATGCTGTTAAAAATGTTCTTCCCTTTTTAGTCATTAAATTGTTTAAGCTTAAATTTAAAGCTGTAAAGAAACTCATTGATGTTTTTTTAGTCTTTTCATTATTATTTATACTTTCTTTTTTTGAATCATATGGATTACTATCATCTGTTACTTTTCCGTCTAAAACTTTTATAATTCTAGAAGAATATTTTTCTGCAAGGTCTGGGTTATGTGTAACCATTATAATTAATCTATCTTTTGAAATCTCTTTCAATATTTCCATTATTTGAACACTTGTTTTTGTATCTAATGCACCTGTTGGTTCATCTGCAAGTATTATTTCTGGATCATTTACTAATGCTCTTGCAATTGCAACCCTTTGCATTTGTCCACCTGACATTTGATTAGGTTTTTTATTAATCTGATCTTTTAGTCCAACACTTTCTAATGCCTTTATTGCTTTTTCTCTTCGTTCTTTTTTTGATACACCAGATAGAGTAAGTGCTAGTTCTACATTAGAAAGTACTGTTTGATGTGGTATAAGATTGTAGTTTTGAAATACAAATCCAACTGAATGGTTTCTATAGCTATCCCAATCTCTATCTTTAAATTCTTTTGTAGACTTTCCATTTATGCTTAAATCTCCACTAGTATATCTATCCAATCCACCAATAATATTTAGAAGTGTTGTTTTTCCACATCCGCTTGGTCCTAAAATAGACACAAATTCTGATTTCCTAAATTCTACATTTATTCCTTTTAATGCATCTACTCTATTGTCGCCAGATAAATATGTTTTTGTAATATTTTTTAAATTTAGCATTATCTCCTCTTTAAAAATTTATAATATAAATTTAGTAATTTTAAACTTTTCATTTTTCATTAATTTATTGTGTATTATATTCCTTTAGACCTCATTGTGTCAACAGAATAATTTGACATGTTTTGTATAAAATGTTATAATTTACATAAGGTATGCTTTGCATATCAAATACTATATAAAGGGGTTTACCTAAAATGCAAAAACATTACAACGTAGTTCCTGTAAAAGATATTTTTATATCTCTTGCGGAAAAATTACCGAAGAATCTTTTTACTGATACTGTTGATGCCCAAGGTAAGTTTACCATTGAGTTTATATCTCGATTAACTGATGATCAGCTTACCAGGCTTCGTGAAGAAGCAACAAAGAAAAAAGATGAGATTGTTTTTCTTGAGTTCTCAACTTGCACTGAAGGGAGCAAAGGATGTTCCACTTCGTTGAAAACCTTCTCAAACTTTGATTGGTCTAAAGTTTTGGGAATCAAAATCAGTGGTGACACATGCCCTTACATTGACGGCCCAGATGACTATCCATATAACTATATTTCAGTAGTATTTGTGTTGTCAAACAGCTGAACCCTTTATGCCTCTCTAGCTATAAAACTAGAGAGGTCTTTTCTTGACATTCATGATATAATAGTTTAAACTATATAAAATATTTGGAGGAATAAAAATGGACAAAGAAAAATTAGCGTTAGTAACAGATTTTTATGAGTTAACAATGTCAAATGTGTATTTTGTAAAAAATATGAGTAATACTTATGCATATTTTGATGTATTTTTTAGAGAAATACCAGACAATGGTGGCTATGTTATATTTGCAGGTCTAGAACAAGTTATAAATTATGTAAAAAATTTAAATTTTAACGATGAAGACATTTCTTATTTAAAAAGCTTAAATAAATTCTCAGATGAATTCTTAAATTATCTTTCTTCTTTTAAGTTTACAGGTACAATATGGTCTGTTCCTGAAGGAACTGTTGTGTTTCCAAATGAGCCATTAATTACAATTAAAGCTCCACTTATAGAAGCACAGCTATTAGAAACAACAATTTTGCTTCTTATAAATCATCAGTCATTAATTGCAACAAAAGCAAGTAGAATTGTAAATGCAGCAGCTGGAAGACCTGTTATGGAATTTGGTGCAAGACGTGCTCATAACGTAGATGCAGCTGTACTTGGTGCACGTGCTGCAATTATAGGTGGATGCATTCGGAACATCTTGCGTTCTAACAGCAAAAGAATGGGGCGTTCCTGCTAGTGGTACAATGGCACATAGTTTTATACAAAGCTTTGATTCTGAATATGAGGCGTTTAAAGCATATGCAGAAAAATATCCAGACGATTGTACACTACTAATTGATACATATGATACTTTAGGTTCAGGAATTCAAAACGCAATAAAGGTATTTAATGAGGTGTTATTGCCAATGGGTTATCGTCCAAAAGCAGTAAGATTAGATAGTGGCGACCTCTCTTACCTATCTAAAAAAATACGTGTAATATTAGATGAAGCAGGATTTGAAGATTGTAAGATTTGTGGTACAAATTCACTGGACGAATACGTAATTTCTTCAATTTTAGATGAAGGTGCAAAAATAGATCTATTTGGTGTTGGTGAAAAATTAATTACAGCACAAAGTGACCCTGTGTTTGGTGGTGTATATAAATTATGTGCTATAGAAAAAGATGGAAAAATAATACCAAAGATAAAAATATCTAATAATACTATAAAAATAACTAATCCTGGTTTTAAAAAAGTATATAGATTTTATGATAAAAATACAAATAAAGCTTTAGCTGATGTAATTACGTTAAATGATGAAAAAATTTCAGAGAGTAATTATACAATATTTGATCCATCAAATACATGGAAAAAGAAAACATTAAAAAATTATACTGTAAAGCCACTTCAAGAGTTAATATTTGATAATGGAATTCTGGTATATAACACTCCAGATTTAAAAACTATTGCTAACACAGCAAAGCAAGAATTAAGTACCTTATGGAATGAAGTAAGGCGTATAAAAAATCCACATAAATATTATGTAGATTTATCGCAAAAATTATGGAGTTTAAAGAATGAGTTGTTAGAGAAAAAAATGTAAAATTATTCTATTTCAATTCCATTTTGTTGCATTATTTTAAATGCCATTTCATTATATTCGTTTCTATTATGTGTTGGAGCATCATATGTTTCAACACAATTTTTATATATTTTTACATTTATATTTAAATCATTTTCATTAATATAATTTTTTAAAGGCAAAGCAAAATTCATAATACATAAGTCTGTACAGCATCCGCATAAAATAATTTCTTCTAAGCTATTTTCGTTTTCTTTTATATATTCTAAAAATTCTTTTGTTACAAACCCACAAGTTGAATTTTTTCTAATAAGTTTCATATCATTTTCAAATGGTTTTAATTCATCTATCAGTTCAGCCTCTTCTGTTCCTAAAACACAGTGAATGGGAAAGCTATTAAATTCTTTAGAATTTTTGTTATGACCCTCTTGAATACTTATTATATCGTCATTATTTTTAATAAATTCTTTTATAAGTTTAATAATATTTGGCGTTATATTATTTATTTTTTTATCAGCAAGAGACCCTTCTTTTACAAAGCCATTTACCATATCTATAACCAGTAATAATTTTTTCATAACATCATTCTCCTTTTTAATAAATTGTAATTTGTGTGATAAAATTAATTTTAAAATCTGTAGGGGGCGCACCCCTGGGCGACCCTTAAATATTGATATGCGGGTCGCCGTGGGCGTCAACCCCTACAACATTTGCAATTATTTTGTTTCTGGCGGACACAAGGCCCGCCCCTACAACCATTGCAATAAATTTGACATGTTTTTGCGGGCGATTAAAATCGCCTCTACAACATTTGCAATAAATTTGCTGTTTGCGGGCGGGTGTGGAACCCCGCCCCTACAATTTCAAAATTCTAATCTCCAATCTCTAACCTCTAATCTCTAAACAACAAATTCCAATTTAATTATTTGAAACTATAAAATTCCAACTGTCTCTGCACATGTCTTCTATTCCCTTTTCTGCTACCCATCCTAATTCTCTTTTTGCTTTGCTTGGGTCTGCATAACATATTGCTATGTCCCCTGCTCTTCTTCCGACAATTTTATATATAACTTTTACATTATTTACTTTTTCAAATGTATTTACTAAATCTAATACAGAATATCCGTTTCCTGTACCTAAATTATATATTTGTACACCTGTTTCTTTTCTTATTTTATCTAATGCTTTTAAATGTCCTTTTGCTAAATCTACAACGTGTATATAGTCTCTTACTCCTGTTCCATCTTTAGTTGGATAATCGTTCCCAAATACACTTAATATTTTTAATTTTCCACTAGCCACTCCTGTTATATATGGCATTAAATTATTTGGTATGTCATTTGGATCTTCTCCAATTAGTCAGCTCTCATGTGCACCTATTGGATTAAAGTATCTTAAAAGTGCTATGCTAAAATTATTATCTGCTACATAAACATCTTGCAAAATTCTTTCTATAAATAGTTTTGTAGTACCATACGGATTAGTTGTACCTCCAACTTCACAATCTTCTGTTATTGGTATAACTTTAGGATCCCCATATACTGTTGCAGATGAACTAAACACTATTTTTTTACAATTATATTTTTTCATTAATTTTAATAATACTAAAGTTCCTGTTATGTTGTTATGATAATACTCGATTGGTTTTTCAACAGATTCTCCTACTGCTTTTAGCCCTGCAAAATGAATTACAGATTCTATATTGTTTTCTATAAAAACTTTTTCCAAATTTTCTTCATCTAATATATCAACTTCGTAAAACTTAAAATCTTTTCCTGTAATTTTCCTTATTTTGTCTAATACTTCCGGCTTACTGTTTACAAAATTATCTACAATAACTATATCTTCATCCCTGTTTAATAACTCAACAACTGTATGACTTCCAATATATCCTGCTCCACCGGTAACTAAAATTGACATATACCTCTCCTCCTCAAAAATTCAAAGAGTTTTTTATGCTCTTCACTATTCATTATTCATTTTTAATTATTCATATTATATATCATAATAATTTATATAACAATATATCTATTCTAATTCATTTAATAAAATTTGTTTAATTTTAACTACATCTATAAATATTACTTTCTTGCCAATTTCATCTAGAGATAAAATAAGATTCATCTTTTATGAAATAAAATTTACCTTTTTCAATTTTGAACATATAAATTTCTCCCTTCAAAAAAATAGGAGATTATTACTTTAATTGTAATAACCCCCTATGAAATTTGTCCACCTACGCATTTATTATTCGCAGGTAGGGCTGCGAAACTTATTTGTTCACCTACGCATTTATTATTCGCAGGTAGGGCTGCGAAACTTATTTGTTAATATAAGTTTAACATACTAAATAATTGTATGTCAAATATATTATATGCAATTTTTCTAAATTCCGTACAAATCTTTATATATTTCATAATCTCTTAAGATTTTTCTTACATAGTTGTTCGTTTCTTTAAAGGGTACGTTTTCTAAGTCTGAGCCGTCTTCTTTAATTGTTCCTTGTTTAATCCAGCTATCAACATTACCCATACCTGCATTATAAGCAACAATTGCAAGTCCATAATTATCCTCATATTTATCTAATAAATATGTAAAATAATTTAACCCAATATTTATATTTATATCAGGTTTAAATAAATCATCTACAGAAACATCTAAATCCATTTTATTAGCAGTTTCTAGTGCTGTTTCCTCCATTATTTGCATAAGTCCGATTGCGTCAGTTGCAGACTTTGCATTTTCGTCGAAATTACTCTCTGCTTTTATTATTGCATAGACCATATATGGATCTATATCATACTTCTTCGCATATTTTTCTACATATTCAGTATATTTTAACGGATACATTAATTTCATTATTCTTTTATCTATTTCTACTACTTTAAATAAAACAAAATAAATTAGTAGCAGTAAAATCAATATTATTAAAAATTTTATTAGCCTTTTCAATTCTTTCTCCTTTGTATAAATTAGAATTTGTAATACAAATTTTTAAAAATGATTGTAGGGGTCGCCGTACCATTCAAAAAACAAACAAATATTTTCGTGTTGCCGA
>CALXNI010000019.1 GCA_944389715.1 uncultured Clostridia bacterium
CACTCAGTATGAATTATGAAAAATTTGAGAAACATATTATTGATATTGTAAAAAAGATATGTAGAATATATGCAGATAAAGAAGTTTTTGCGAGGGTTTATGAAAAATATCAAAATAAAACTATTGATATAAGAGAAGGATATAGAAATAAATTATCGCAAATTAATAAAGCTATAAATGAAATAAATAATAATTTAGACAAGATGTATATGGATAAATTAAGAGGTGTTTTACAAGAAGAAGATTATATTAGAGTTTCAAAAAAAATTGATTTTGAAAGGACAAAATTAAATGAACAAAAGAAAGAGTTAGTACAAAAGTTAAGTCAAACAGAAGAAAAAGTTGGTAATAAAAACAAAGTAAAAAAAGAATTAGATAAATTAATAGAAGATTTTTTGAAATTAGACAAAATTGATAAAATTTATTTATATAGATTAATAAATAAAATTGAAATCGATAAAGATAAAAATATTTACATATATTTTAATTTTTCAAAACTAAATTTTATGGCTGAAAATCTATATGAATTTATTAAAGTTGAAGAACTAATTAACGAGGAAAAATTGTTGTTCAAATCTTGTTAAGCAACTATTATTATGATAACATAAGAAAAATAAGAGGTATAGTTTGATGAGTAAAAGAAGAAAAAATAAACAAAGTATTTGGCAAGTAATTTTAGAAATTGCAATAATAATTTGTATTTTAATTGGAGGATATATATCTTCAAATGTAGAAAACTCAGACAATGATAAAAAAAATGTAACACAAAATGAAAACACAATAATTGATTTATCAACAATTCCAGAATATACATCTAGTCCCTATGTAGAATTAAACAATAATATTCCTTATTTTTCTGAAGAAGATTTTACTACAGAACCTTTTGAGAAATATAGTGAATGGGATGAACTAGGAAGAAGCGGCATAGCTTATGCAAATGTATGTAAAGAAACAATGCCAAAAGAAGGAGAAGAGCGAGGAGAAATAGGAAATATTAAAGATTTATCTGGTTGGGTACAAAAAAGATATGATAATTTAATTAAAGATAAATATTTATATAATCGTTGTCATTTAATTGGATGGCAACTTTCTGGAGAAAATGATAATAAAAAGAATTTAATTACAGGAACAAGGTATTTAAATACAGAAGGTATGTTATATTTTGAAAATCTTGTTGCAGACTATATTAAAGTTAATGAAAATAATCATGTTCTTTATAGAGTAACACCTATATTTGAAGGAGATAATAAGTTAGCAAGCGGAGTTCAAATGGAAGCTTGGTCAGTTGAAGATAATGGAAAGGGAATTCACTTTAATGTATATTGTTATAATGTTCAGCCGGGTATTGTAATTGATTATGCAACGGGAGAAAGTTACGAAAAATAGAAAATATAAAAAAACTATTGTAAATTTATGTAAAATAATATATAATTGCTTCTAGTTTAATTCCTACTGCTATTAATCAATAGTAGATTTCCAATCAAAGAAACAAAAAAACAAAGGAGTGATTATTTATTGAATTTAGATTTAGACAACAATTTTTTAAAGCGGTTTAACAGAAAATAATTTTGTACATAATTTTATAAATGAATTAGCCAAGTGTTTAGAAAACAATTGGGGTAAAGAAAGGACAGAAATGCCAATAATAGAAGACATATTGTCTAAAAATAATGTAACAACAGGTAACGAAAATTCTATAAGATGGAAGCTTAATGATGTAATATTAGAATATGCAAAACAAAACTTTAATAATGAACCAATATATTTTGTACAAGATAGCAAAACAACATATTGGGAAAATAATGAAGAACACTATAATAACAATGTTTTTAGTGTATTAAAAGTAGAAAATAACAAAATAGAAAAAATAGAAATAAGCAAAAAAGATATGCCGAAAAGTATAGGAGTAAATGATGTTTTTACATTAAAAGAAGGCGAATATGTAGCCAATAAATTAGCTACTGAAGATTTACAAAAAGAAATTAAAAATATGGCAGAAGAAATAATTAGTAAACAAAATGCAAAATTAGATAGTTACAGAAAAGAAGGTCACTTATATATGGTAAGTGAAGAATTGGGAGACAACCGCTTTTTGTGGGATTTAACAGATGCACCAAATTTTGAATTTGAGGAAGTTGATATTCCAAAAGATTTATTAGATAGAGCGACAGAAGGTTCCGTACTTAAATATACTAATGGAACATATGAATATTATTCAAATGATGGATTTGAAAGAGCAAATAAAATCAATTCATCTAAAAAATTATAAAACTGGCTAAAATTTGAATAAATTATTGAGATTTTCATAAAATAATGATAAAATAATGATAATAATTTTTAAGAGAGGTAATATAATATGATTAATATAAGACCAGTATCAGATTTAAGAAATAAATATCCAGAAATAGAGGAATTAGTTTTAAAAAAAGATGAAGCAGTTTATTTAACAAAAAATGGATATGGTTCAATGGTAGTAATGAGTTTAGAAAAATATTCAGAAATGCTAAAAGCTATAGATGAAGAAAAAGCTTTAGAGGCAAGATTCGGAGTAATTGATATTGCTAAAGCTTTAGAAGAAGCAGAGGAAGAAGCAAATAACCCTAATACGAAATATTATTCACATGAAGAAATGAAACAAATGGCAAGGAGGATAATTGATGGCAAATAAAAAATATGAAATAAGATATCTTCCAACATTTATTTCACAATTTAATAATATTTTATATTACATTACATATGAGATTAAAAACAAAATAGCAGCAGATAATTTTTATAATGAGATAGTAAAACAAATAGAGATAAGAAGTAATTCTCCAGAATCATATGAAGTTTTTAGAACACTTAAAGATGAAAAAATTAAGTATTATAAAATTAATGTAAAAAACTATACAATATTTTATGTAGTAAAAGACAATGTAATGGAAATAAGAAGAATATATTATAGTTAAAGAAATTTTGAAAATTTAATATAAAATAAAATTTGTAATAAAATTGAAAAAATATATTTATAAATTAATTTAAAGTCAAACATGCAAAGTCTTGTAATTCCAATAATTACAAGACTTTGTAAAATGGTTGGTAGTTTTTTAAATCCAAACCCCTAATATTTGCTTTCCAACCACTTGGGAAAGGAATAGAAGGATAATTATTTGAAATAGCTTTTGCCTGATTATATGTTGAAGTTCCAGGAGCTATTTTCCCTGTAACTAAATTAACACCATCTGGATTGCACATTGGAGCGATATATATAGATGTGTTTTCAAAAATATTTCTAGGACTATATCCATAAATTGTACTATTATTAACATATGCTAAGCAAAAGTCCTCAACAAATTTCATAAGCAAAGGAGAAGTAATCCACTCATTTGCATGAATTGCAGCACTATAAAAAACTTCGGTATCTCCTCTTCCTATTTTTATATATGGAATAGAATTGTTAAGCACACTAGAGCCTAAAGAGCTAATTTCTAAAAATGGATAAATTTGAGAAAGAGCAGAAATATTCATTTGCAAAATATCTGAGCTATAACTTATATTAGTTGGAACTATATTTCCAAAAGGAACAATAATTCTCTGACCAATAATTAAGTTGTTTGGATTAATATTTGGATTTGCAGCAAGTATTCTATTTACGGTAGTATTATATTTTCTAGCAATACTATATAAAGTATCACCATTTTGGATTGTGTAAGAAGTCCTACCATTTATGTATGGGAAAAGAGCATTCCAAGTAGAAGTACCTACTATTCCATCTGGAATCAAACCAAAATTTCTTTGAAATCTTTTAACAGCTTCCTCTGTTAAATTTCCAAAAATTCCATCTATAGATCCCCTATAAAAACCCAATTTCATTAAAGTACTTTGAAGAAGTTCTACTATTGGTCCTGTTGAACCTTTGTGTAAGTTTTCCATATAATCACCTAAACATATTATATTATAGAAACAATATATTTGTGACAAATTTAAGATAAATTATAATTTGTTTGAGGAAATTTCCAGGGACTGTCCTGAATTTTCTGAAAGGAAATTCTAGGGACTGTCCTGAAATTTCCAGACGTTTTAGCAATTCCTTCGAAGAGCGGGCGATTAAAATCGCCCCTACAACATTTGCAATAAATTTCGTATTTTTCGGACGGCAGATTGCCGTCCCTACATTTTTAAATTCTAATCTCCAACCTCTAACCTCTAATCTCTATACAACAAAT
>CALXNI010000020.1 GCA_944389715.1 uncultured Clostridia bacterium
GGGGTCGCACCCCTGGGCGACCCTTAAATATGCGGGTCGCCGTGGGCGGCGACCCCTACAACATTTGCAATTATTTTGTTTTTGCAATAAATTTTGTTTTTTCTGGGCGGTTGTGGAACCCCACCCCTACAATTTCAAAATTCTAATCTCCAATCTCTAACCTCTAATCTCTAAATAACAAATTACAATTTGTTAACAATTTGTTTAAACCTATTTCCTCTTTCTTCGAAATTCTTAAACATATCAAAACTTGCACTTGCAGGAGAAAATAATACTACATTACCTTTTTTACTGACTTCTTTTGCTTTTTCTATTGCTTCTTCTAAAGTTGAAACTTTATATATATCCAATTGCTTATTATACAGTTTTAGTTTTTCTGTAACTGCATTATATATTTTAATAGATGTTTGACCTAATAATATAAGCTTACTTACTTTATCTATAATTGGCTTTGCAAGTGGTGTATAATCTAAATGTTTATCATACCCACCTGCAATTAATACAATATCTTCGTTAAACGAATTTAAGCCTGCAATTGTTCTTGTTGGACTAGAAGCAATTGAATCATTATACCATTTTGCTCCATTAATTTCTCTTACAAATTCTAATCTATGATTTACTCCTAAAAATTTGGTTATTGCAGAAGCTTGAACTTCAGTTGATACAAAATTATTTGTTGCAGCTATTGCTGCACAAATGTTTTCATAATTGTGTATTCCTCTCAATTTAACATTTTTTGTATTAACTATATGTCTTCTTAAACCATTATCGCATATCTTTATAATACCATTGTCTAATATTACTCCATTATCTAATTTTGATTTACTACTAAAATATACAACTTTTCCTTTAGCTTGTTTAGAAAAGCTTTTTGTTATTTCATTTTCGTAATTTAATACTAACAAATCATCTTCTTTCTGGTATTTAAATATATTAGCTTTTGAATTTATATACTCTTCATAAGATTTATGTATGTCTAAATGATTTGGTGTAACATTTGTCACTACTGCAATATTTGGACTAGTTTGCATAGTCATTAACTGAAAACTACTAAGTTCTAAAACAACATAATCTTCTGGTTTCATTTCATCTAATTTTGTAAACAAAGGAATTCCAATATTTCCACCTAAGTAGCATTTTACATTCTGTTCTTTTAGTATTTCGTATACTAATGATGTAGTAGTAGTTTTACCATCACTTCCTGTTATTCCTATTGTTGTACCTGGGCATAACTCTAACACTAGCTCTATTTCAGAAGTAAGTATTGCTCCTCTTTCTATTTCTTTTTGTATTTCTGGTAAATCTGGTCTGCAAGATGGACTTCTAAATATAACATCAAATCCGATTAATTTTGATAGATAATTTTCTCCAAAAGAAAATTTTAATTTATATTCATATATTTTATCTAGAACATTTTTATCTAATTGATCAGCTGGTTTATTATTAAATAACATTATTTTTGAACCTAATTTATGTAAATAATCTATTAGTGGTATATTGCTTACCCCTAAACCAATTATGGCTACTTTTTTATTTTTTATATAATTGTTAAATTCTTCTAATTTTTCATTTACATATTTCATACAACTTCTCCTTTATATAATTAACTATATATTTTTTCTTTTCAAATTTATTGCTCCCCTTTGCGTCTATTTTATATGTGTAATATTTATTATTTGATTTATCATAAATCGAAATGTATACAGCATTTATTTCATTACTATTATTTTTAGGATATTTGCTTCCTAATTGGCCAGTTATGCCCACCCCGTAATCCGATTTAGCAATATTTGTAACTTTGTTTGCCATTTCTTCTGCAACTTGCCTGCTGTAAACAGTATATGTATTAATTGTATTTTTTGATACACCAAAATAAATTTTATATTCATTTGAATAAGTAATTAGTCCTAAGTTAAAAACATTGCTCGAGCCATCTATATTTGTTATTTCACTTGCAAATAATCCTCCTGTGCATGATTCCATTGATGATATTGTTTTGTTGCATTTTTTTAACAAATTAACCAATTTTTTCATAAGCTCCTCCATATAGATTAATAGATTAATTTTAATTATATACCAAAAAATAAAGTTTAACAAATTTTAATAGAATATTTTTTATTGTTTTGAAAATACTAATATTGAAAATTAATTTTGGAGGTGCTTTAATATGGGAAAAAACAAAAATAAAGAAAATAAGCAAAATAAAAATAATAACAAAAATGAAAGAATAGACAATAATAATCGTCAAGATAATAATAACTGTAAATAATTTTAAAACTCCTTAGAATTAATTCTAAGGAGTTTTAAAATTATTTACTTAAATCATCATAATTTGATAAAGTAGACATATTATCATATTGGCTATTAATCAATGTATAAAAATTTTCCATGTCAGATAAATTTATTGCTTCGTCAGGGCATTCCCAATCTGGTTTTGTAATCAAGTATTACTAAACGAATCCTCAGACATAGTTTTCATATCCTCTCTAATTTAAATATTTTTTTAAAAATTGGCCAGTATAAGATCTTTCATTTTTTACAATTTGTTCTGGAGTACCAATTCCTATAATTTCTCCTCCTCTATCTCCACCTTCTGGTCCTAGGTCAATTATATAATCAGCTGTTTTTATTAAATCTAAATTATGCTCTATTACAAGAATTGTATTTCCAGTATCTACAAGTCTATGAAGAATATCTACTAATCTATGTACATCAGCAATATGTAGTCCTGTAGTTGGCTCATCTAATATATATAATGTTTTACCTGTTGGCCTTTTCGAAAGTTCTGTTGCAAGTTTTATTCTTTGAGCTTCTCCTCCTGATAAAGTAGTAGAAGGTTGTCCGAAGCTTAATATATCCAAGACCTACATCATATAATGTTTGTATTTTTTGTTTTATTCTTGGTACATTTGCAAAAAATTCTAATGCTTCTTCAACAGTCATATCTAAAATATCTGAAATATTTTTTCCTTTATATTTAACTTCTAGTGTTTCTTTGTTATATCTTTTGCCTTTACAAACTTCGCAAGGAACATAAACATCCGGTAAAAAATGCATTTCTATTTTTAACACCCCGTCACCCTGACATGCTTCGCATCTACCACCAGCAACATTAAAACTAAACCTTCCCTTTTGATATCCTCTTAACTTGGCTTCATTTGTTGTTGCAAATATATCTCTAATATAATCAAATACGCCTGTATATGTTGCAGGGTTTGAACGTGGGGTTCTTCCTATAGGAGATTGATCTATATTTATTATTTTATCAATATTTTCTATTCCCTTAATCTCTTTGCACTTTCCACCTTTTTCAGATGAACCATATAACTCTCTTGCAAGATTTTTATATAATACCTCATTTACCAAAGTACTCTTTCCGTGAACCAGAAACACCTGTTACACAAGTAAATACACCTAATGGTATTTTAACATCTAAGTTTTTTAAATTATTTTCACATGCTCCTTCTATTTGAATAGAAACAGGTTTTGGTTTTCTTCTCTTTTTAGGAACAGGTATTTTCTTTCTTCCACTTAAATATTGTCCAGTAATAGATTCTGGAATTTTTTTAATTTCTTCGCTTGTTCCGCTGTGCGATTACTTTTCCTCCATGAACACCAGGACCTGGTCCTATATCAATTATTTGATCTGCTGCATACATTGTATCTTCATCATTTTCTGCTACAATTAGTGTGTTTCCTAAATCTCTTAATTTTTTTAAAGTCTCTAAAAGTTTATCATTATCTCTTTGATGTAAGCCAATACTTGGTTCATCTAAAATATATAAAACACCTGTTAATCCTGATCCAATTTGTGTTGCAAGTCTAATTCTTTGTGCTTCCCCACCAGAAAGCGTTCCTGCAGGTCTAGAAAGTGTTAAATAATCTAATCCAACATCAATTAAAAATTGCAATCTTTTATCTAGTTCTTTAATTATTTGTTCGGATATTAAACTTTCTGTTTTGGTTAGTTTTAAATTTGTAATATATTCTTTTATTTTTGTAATAGACATGTTTGTTAATTCATAAATATTTTTATCTCCAACTTTTACAGATAAACTCTCCTTTTTTAATCTTGCACCATTACAATCATCACAATGGCTGTTTGTCATATACATCTCATAAAATGTTCTCATTCCTTGAGACTTTGTTTCTCTATATCTTCTTTCTAATGTTGGTATTACCCCTTCAAATGCAGCTGTAAATTTTCTTATACCTGCGGCTGATTCATATTCAAAGTCTATTTTTTCGTCTCCAGTTCCGTAGAGTATTTTATTTAAAAATTCTCTAGGTAATTTTTTTATTGGAACTTTTATATCAACTCCATAATGTCTTGCGATACTTTCAAAATACATTTTTGCCATTGTATCGCCTCTCTTCATTGTGCTTGCTCCAAACGCTTTTACTCCATCATATCATGTTTTATTTTTATCAGGTATTATCAAATCTTCATCAATTTTCATTATATAACCTATACCTGTACAAGTTGGGCATGCACCAAATGGATTATTAAAAGAGAACATTCTTGGTGTTAATTCTTCAAAACTTATATTACAATCTGGACAAGCATAGTTTTGGCTAAATAATAATTCTTCGTGAGATTTCGGGCGGACAGAGGCGTCCGCCCCTACATATATTACATCTACTAAAACAAGATTGTTTGCATATTTCAATGCAATTTCAACACTTTCTGTTAATCTACTTCTTATATCACTTCTTATAACTAATCTATCAACAATTATTTCTACATTATGTTTTTTCTTTCTATCTATTTGTAGGTCATCAGTTAATTCTACAATTTCTCCATCTATTCTTGCTCTTACGAATCCTTCTTTCGCAAAATTTTCTAATAATTTTACAAATTCACCTTTTCTTCCTCTTACAACTGGTGCTAAAACTTGTATTCTGGTTCCCTCTTCTAAACTCATTAAAGAATCTACTATTTGATCAATTGTTTGTTTTTCAATTTTTTTACCACATTTGGGACAATATGGTACACCTATTCTTGCATAAAGCAAACGAATATAGTCATAAATTTCAGTTACTGTTCCAACTGTAGAACGCGGATTCCTAGATGTGGTTTTTTGGTCAATAGAAATAGCTGGAGAAAGCCCTTCAATAGATTCAACGTTTGGCTTTTCCATTAGTCCCAAAAATTGTCTAGCATAACTAGACAAACTTTCTACATATCTTCTTTGTCCTTCTGCATATAATGTGTCAAATGCAAGAGAAGATTTTCCTGAGCCAGAAAGGCCAGTTATTACAACTAATTTATCCCTTGGTATAGTTAAATTTATATTTTTTAAATTATGTTCTTTAGCACCTTTTATTACAATATTATCGTTCATTATTGCCCCCCAATAAATACTTTTTATATTATGTAAACAAAAATTCCATGTATCAAGATACATTTACTGTAATTTATTAATTTCTGTTAATATTCAAACTAAAATTTAAAAATGGTATGTAGGGGCGATTTTAATCGCCCGAAAAAACATGCCAAATTTATTGAAAACGTTGTAGGGACGGACGCCCCTGTCCGCTCGCTCTCCAAAGAAATTACTAAAATATGAATTATAATCTGTCAAAAGCATAAATACTAGATGAACAGCCTATCGAAAAGATAGACTGTTCCTACTTTTACAGTACATCGATCCTATAGCCGAGATGCTTATAATAATCGATATAAAAGTAAAAATCGTTTGGCATGTCTCTCCGTTCCTTATAAGTTATAACTCTAGGATCTCGAGAGTTACATCCAACTTTCATTGCTCCCAATTCTATGACCATAAAATCACAAATATCGCCTCCATAAGAATCAAACTTTTTTAGCAATCCTTCATGTTCACTTAAATAGGATAGTGCTATATCTTCGTGCCGAGTTCCATTTTTGGCGACTTCGCCATTGGGAAGAATAAATCCTCGAGTTATACCCCAAGAATTTTGCATAATAAACACTCCTTTTGGATTATTATATATAAATTGTATCATATATTTACAAATATATCAATTTTATTGTTAAAAAAACATCTCTTACTTAATTAAGGTTCTAAAACATTATTATATTTTTTAGTTGCATGAATCGACATAAAATGGTAAAATAATTTTATAGTGATTTGCAAATAGCAAAAATTACTTTTTTTGCTTATCACTTAAAAAGTCTGCTAAATAAATTTTGGAGGTACTACATCTATGCAATATATCCCTTCTCGAAAAGAAAAAAGAGAAGCAAGATTTTACTTTTCTGCGGAACAAGGTAATTTTCACTCTGAAGCTTTCTTGTATAAATCTGAAGAAAAGAGTCTGAAAAAATCAGGCTTCACAGTTTTAAGAGCTGGAGATAATCCAAAGGAAGCTTTGCCTTCAGAAATTACTTGGGAAAATGTATTTAAGAAAGGTCTTCCACCTATGGTAACTGACTATATCTTAGGTAGAATAAATACTTTTCCTAAGGTTTCAAATTGGGCTCAAGAACTTTATGTAATTGCAGCCCGTGCCAATCATGATAAGGCACAAATAATTAACGAGTAAATAATAAAACTCTGCAGACTTTTACCCGTCCACTTAGACGGGTTTTTCTATATTAATTAAATAAAATCTTCTAATTCTTTTATCTTATCTCTTAATTCTGCTGCTTTTTCAAATTCCATGCTAGCTGCATATTTTAACATTTCGTCTGTCAATTTATTGATTATATCTTCTACAGATTCATCTTTTGATATTTCATACTTGCTAGATACATCTTCTACAATTGTAGCCTTAATGCTATCTCTTACAGATTTTTTAATAGTTTGTGGTGTAATGTTATGTTCTTTATTGTATTGCTCTTGGATTTTTCTTCTTCTATTTGTTTCTGAGATTGCTTTTTCCATACTTTCTGTTAGTTCGTCTGCATACATTATAACTTTACCTTCAGAATTTCTTGCAGCCCTACCAACTGTCTGTATTAAAGAACGTTCAGAGCGAAGAAATCCTTCTTTATCTGCATCTAAAATTGCAACAAGAGAAACTTCTGGAATGTCTAACCCTTCTCTTAATAAGTTTATTCCAACGAGTACATCAAATTCACCGAGCCTTAAATTTCTTATTATTTCCATTCTTTCTAGTGCTTTAGTATCTGAATGCATATAATTTACTCTTATATCTAGACTTTTTAAATATGCAGTTAAATCCTCAGCTTGCTTTTTAGTAAGAGTTGTAACCAATACCCTTTCTTTCTTTTTTACTCTTATATGTATTTCATTAATTAAATCATCTATTTGATTATCTACTGGTTTTACTTCTATTTTAGGATCTAATAATCCAGTAGGTCTTATTATTTGTTCAACAATTTGAGAAGAATGTTCTTTTTCATATTCTGCAGGTGTGGCACTTACAAAAATACATTGATTGATTTTTTTCTCAAACTCTTCAAATTTAAGCGGTCTGTTATCAAATGCAGATGGCAATCTGAATCCATATTTTACTAAAGATTCTTTTCTTGCCCTATCACCGTTATGCATTGCCCTAACTTGTGGAATTGTTGCATGTGATTCATCTATAAAAAGTAAAAAATCCTTTGGAAAATAATCAAATAGTGTGTATGGAGGTGAGCCTGGTTTTCTTCCACTTATATGTCTAGAATAATTTTCAATTCCTTGGCAAAAGCCAGTTTCAATTAACATTTCAATATCAAAATTTGTTCTTTCTTCTATTCTTTGAGCCTCAATTAGCTTATTTTGACTTTTAAAATATTCTATTCTTTCTTTTAATTCCTCTTCTATTGTTTCTATTGCATGTTTTAATTTTCCTTCTGATGCAACATAATGTGAATTAGGAGCAATTAAAGCATGTTTTCTTGTTCCTATTGGTTTTCCTGTTAATGGATTAATTTCTGTAATTTTTTCTATTTCATCTCCCCAAAATTCTATTCTTAGAGCACTTTCTTCTTGATTTGATGGATAAATTTCTACTATGTCTCCTTTTGCTCTAAAAGTTCCTCTTTTAAAATCTAATTCATTCCTTGTATATTGCATATCTACTAATTTTTTCATTATTTCATTTCTTGCTTTTTGCATTCCAGGTCTTAATGACATCATTAATTCTTGGTAATCTTCTGGATCTCCGAAGTCCATATATACAAGAAACAGACGCAACAATTATTACATCTTTTCTTTCAAACAATGAAAGCGTTGCAGAGTGTCTTAACTTGTCAATTTCATCATTTACAGAAGAGTCTTTTTCTATATATGTATCTGATTGCGGAATATAGCTTTCTGGTTGATAATAATCGTAGTAAGAAACAAAGTACTCAACTGCGTTCTCAGGAAAAAATTCTTTAAACTCTGAATATAGCTGTCCTGCCAGAGTTTTATTATGTGCCAATACTAGTGTTGGCTTTTGTACTTTTTGTATAATATTTGCCATTGTGAAAGTTTTTCCGAGAACCAGTAACTCCAAGTAGTGTTTGGAATTTTTCGCCTTTTTTTATTCCATTACTTAATTTTTCTATTGCTTGTGGTTGATCTCCTGTTGGATTATATTCTGATACTAATTTAAACATGTAAAGTCTCCCTTATTTTAAATTATTAATATCTATTTGTACTTTTTAGTTTTATTATGTATATGATATCATTAATTTTGAATTAAGTATAGACATTTTGCTTTTTTTTGTATATAGTAATTATATTATTATAATTATTTACTAGATTATATAATAAAAATACTATTACTAAGGAGGATTACTAATGAAAAACATTTTTAAAATATATATTTTATTTATAATTATTATGTTGCTTTTTATGCCATATATAAATGCATCGTCTGTAAATATGAATTTAGATTATAATATTGATAATTCATATGAATCTGAATACGAAATAGATAATAATACTTTTGGCAATAATAGCACTAATACATCTGGAACTTCAAATAACTCACCTACCGTAACTACAGATTCTTCTAATGATGATTTTTTAACTATTGAAAATATATTATCAATAATAATAATAGTTATAGGAATAGTACTAATATTTTTAGGAATTGCTATTATTATAAGATGTAAACAATAAATTTTATATCAATAAAATAATATTTTTAACAACTTTTTGATATAAGTTCAAAAAGTTGTTTTTAAATGAATATTTTTTAATAAATTAATAATAATATAAATAGTTAATAAAGCAAAATGGGAGGTTAATAATATGAAAAAGAAATCCATAATAATAATTTCTATGTTATTTATCATATTAGTTTTAGGTACTATTAGCTTTGCAACCAATGATTTAAAAAATGATATTAATAGTGCTACAAATAGCATTGTAGATGGTGCAGAAAATCTTAGTGAAGATGTTAAAAGTGGAATTAGTACAGTAGAAAATACTTTAGAAGAAGGTGCTAGAGACATTGGAACAGCAGTATCTGATGGAGTAAATGATGTCTCTGGAGCAGTTGAATCTGGATATACTGCTACAAAAACTACAGCTACTGATATGACAAATAATACTATGAATTCTTCTATATGGACATGGGTAATTCTTGCAATAGCTGCAATTGTAATAATAGGATTAGTATGGTATTATGCTATGCAAAATAATGACAACGAACGTTAATATGTAAAATTGTAATTTGTAGAATAGAATTTGGAATTGAGAATTTAGATTTTGGATATGTAGGGGCGGGGTTCCACACCCGCCCGCAAACAGCAAATTTATTGCAAATGTTGTAGGGGTCGCCGCCCACGGC
>CALXNI010000021.1 GCA_944389715.1 uncultured Clostridia bacterium
GCACCCCTGGGCGACCCTTAAATATTGATATGCGGGTCGCCGTGGGCGGCGACCCCTACAACGTTTGCAATTAATTTCTAATCTCCAACCTCTAACCTCTAATCTCTAAACAACAAATTACAATTTATATATTTATTTTCTACTAAATTTACGTTCAATTTCGTATTTACTCATTTTTATCGCAGTTGGTCTTCCATGTGGACATGTAAATGGATTTTTTAATACTAATAATTGTTTCATTAAAATGTCGACTTCTTCTTTATTTAAGTTCATATTTGCTTTTACTGCTGCTTTACATGCTACTGTACTAATAAATTTATCTTCCTTTTCTTGTGTAGCAGTTATAGCAACTGTATCTATTTCATCTAATAATTGTAAAAACAATTCTTTTGTATCTAATTCCATACATAATGATGGAACACCTATTAATCTTATAGTGTTTTCACCAAATTCTTCAAATATGAATCCAGCTTTTTTGAATAAATCTGTGTTTTCCTTTACTATTTCTTTTTCCTTATGCGAAAGTGTTATAACATCTGGAAGTAGCATTATTTGAGAATCCTTTTCTTTATCACTATAAAAATTTTTCTTAACTTTTTCATACATTATTCTTTCGTGTGCAGCATGTTGATCTATAATATATATTTCATCTTTTATTTCTATTACAATATATGTAGAAAAAAGTGCTCCAATATATTTATAAGCTGGAATAGCTGAATATGTTTCATCTTCCTCAAAAACAGAAATATTTTCTGCTGAACTTAAATTAATGCTGGCTATATTGCTATTCTCTTCCTTTTTTTGTGTTTCAGGAAGTTTTCCAAAGGTCTTTGCATACATCTCATTAAAATTTTGTGCGCTATCTTTTTCTATTTCTACTCTACTTTCCATATCCTTTTGCAAATTTAATATATTATTCATTTTGTCTAATTGTTCTTCTGATGGAATTTTATACCCATCTCCTGTTGTATTAGCAACATCTATCGTTTCCTCTATTCCGTTCTTTTTATTATATAATTCTTGTATAGCATTAATTTTAGTTTCTTCAGGATTGTTTTCCTCTTCTGCCTCCTCTTTTTTCTTAAAAATATTTATAAAGTTTGGAATTTTAATTGTTTGATTTTTAAATTCTTCTTTATCATTTTTATCATCATTTATTATATCTTTATTTTCTATAGTTGATATTTGATTATTTTGCTCTGTCTGTCTTTCAGAATCTTTTATTAGTTCTTGTTTTAATAGACTTTCTCTAATTGCATGATAAAGTGCTTTAAATACTTTTTGCTCTTCAGACCATCTTATTTCTAATTTTGTTGGATGGACATTTACATCTATATTTTTAGGATCTATTTCAATATTTAAAACTAAAAATGCATATTTTCCAATTGTAAGCAATCCCTTAAATGCTTGCTCTGTTGCTGCTGATAGTGTTTTATCTTTTATATATCTTTTATTTACAAAAAAGAGCTGATAACTCCTATTGTTACGAGCAATTTCAGGTTTACCAACTACACCTGTTATTTTTACCTCTTCATATTCATATTCTACAGGTATAATTCCTTCTGCTACTTCTTTTCCATATATAGCATAAATTACATCTTTAAGTTCTCCGCTTCCTGTTGTTTGTATAACAGTTTTACTTCCATTTATTAATTTTATTGAAATATTAGGATTAGCTAATGCTATTCTTGTAACTGCATCTTCTATATATCCAGCCTCTGTAAAATCTTTTTTTAAAAATTTATATCTTACTGGTGTATTAAAAAATAAATTACTTACAGTTATTGAAGTTCCTACTTGTGCTCCTATTTCTTCGTTATCTAAAATTTTTCCACCTTCTACTAAAATTCTGTTTCCGCTTTCTTGATTTGCAGTTTTTGATATCATTTCTACATTTGCAATTGCAGCAATACTAGCTAATGCTTCTCCCCTAAACCCCATAGATTTTACAACTTCTAAATCATCTGCATTTCTTATTTTACTTGTTGCATGCCTTTCAAATGCAAATTCCATATCATCTTTAGATATTCCGAGAACCATTATCTATAACTTTTATTTTTTTTATTCCACCATTTTGTATTTCAACTGTTATTTTTGTTGCTCCTGCATCTATAGAATTTTCTACTAATTCTTTTACTACAGAAGCAGGTCTTTCAATAACTTCACCTGCTGCGATTTTATTAATTGTTAGTTCATCTAATAATACAATTTTACCCAATTTAATTTCCCCCTCAAATTTTAAATAATTATATCATTGCTGCACCAATTATTCCAGCATCATTTTTTAGTTCAGCAAGTACTATTTTAGGTAAATTTTCTTTATTATATAATTCTGTTTTTTCTAATATCTTATTTTCTAATCTTTCTAGTAATATTTCTTTGTAGTGTGCAAAACTTCCTCCTATAGATATTGCTTCTGGTTCAAATATATTTATTAAATTAGCAATTCCTAATGTTAGATACTCTATATATGTATCAATTATATTATTAAGTTTTTCATTATCTTTGTTCTGTATCATAAATTTCTTTATATTTTTTCCATCTATGTCTGGTAAATCAAATTCTTTTTGTATTTTCTGTTTAAATCTCTTCATAGATGCATATGCCTCAAAGCACCCATATCTTCCACAATTACATTTTTCTCCATCTTTTTGTATTACCATATGTCCTACTTCAAATCCAGAATACCTTTTAGGTTTTAATAATTCTCCATTTAAGAATGCCGCTCCTCCAACTCCAGTACCTATTATAAGAAAAAGTGCATCCTCGTATTCTTTTAAACTCCCAAATTTCTTTTCTGCTATTGCTGCACATTTAGCATCATTTTGTAAATATATTGGTACATTAAATTCTTTTTTTAACTCTTTTTCTATTTTTAAGTTCTCTATTCCTAAGTTTTCCGCCTTTACTACTATTCCCTTTGATACTGTTCCTGGAAATGCTATCCCAATACTTTCAATTTCTTGTATTTTTATCTCTTTTTCTTGCAAGCTCTGTACTATTAATTCTGTTATTGTATTTAATACTACTTTAGACATATCTTTTTCATTTGCGGAATAATCCTTTTCTTTTTTTAATAGCAGGTTACCATATGAATCTATAAATCCTAATCCAACATGGCTTCCACCAACATCAATACCAATTTTCATATTATACCTCATCATTAATTAATTATATAAATTGTAATTTGTATTATTAAATTTATTTTAAAATCTGTAGGGGTCGCACCCCTGGGCGACCCTTAAATAGATATGCGGGTCGCCGTGGGCGGCGACCCCTACAACATTTGCAATTATTTTGTTTCTGGCGGACACAAGGCCCGCCCCTACAACGTTTGCAATAATTTTCGTATTTTTCGGACGGCAGATTGCCGTCCCTACATTTTTAAATTCTAATCTCCAACCTCTAATCTCTAAAAAACAAATTACAATTTATAGATATGCAGAGAATAACCATGTACCCATATATACATGTATTAATGGTACTAAAACTACTATTGTTACAAATATTAATAATACTCCAACAGTTATATATACTATCTGTGGTAATACTTTCATTATTCTTTGCATGATGTTGTCTATATCAATTTCCATATATTCTAACAGTTTTTCCATCATTTCTGCTCAATCTGTTTGCATACCTATTTTTAACATTTCTGTTATCATTGGACTTGATAAGCCAGATTGCTCAAATGGCTCTATCCAGCTTTGACCTATTAATATATTGTTAATAGAAGATTCTATTAATGATAGCATTACTAAATTGTGTGCAACACTTTTACTAGTTTCTAATGCTTCTTGTATTCTCATTCCATTTCTTAAATTTAATAAAATTGCTTTTATTAGTCTTGAAAAGTCAATTGCATAAATTAATTGTCCGAATACTGGCATCTTGTATTTAAAATAATGATAATTATATTTTCCATGAGGAGTTTTTATATATATATATATACCAACAATTGCTGCAATTATTATAAATACAGGAATGTACCAAAATTCAATTAGTTTTTGTAATACTCCTTTAAACCATAGCGTAGTTGCTGGTAACTGATCCTCACTTCCTACTTGTTCAAATACATTTTCAATTGCTGGAATTGCAACCAAAGTTCCTATTACTAGTAGGGCAAGCAAAGCTACAAATTGTATTATATTAGGAACTAATATACTTTTTAACTTTCTTGTCATTTCTGCAGTTTCATCAAGATATTTGACAGCTTGCTCTAAGGCTCTTGTTAAAGATCCGAGATAATTCTCCTACTTTTATCATGTTAATATATATCGGAGGAAATACTCCTGAATAATATTCCATAGTAGTATACATGTTTTCTCCTGCTTCTACTCCTAAAAGTATATCCTCTAAAATAGCTTTGAAAGATTCATTTTCAGTACTTTCAATAATTGTTGATAGAGCATGGATATTATTAAAGTTTGCTTTTTTTAATAAGTAAAAGTCTTGTGTAAATATAACAATATCTCTATTAGTTATTTTAATATTACTAAATAGAACTTTTTTTGCTTTTTCAGAAAAAATTTTTCTTTTAGATGTCATATTTTTTGCGATTTCTTGTTCCCTTACACTTTTTAATACACTATTGCTACTTTCTACATTCTTTTTTTGTTTTTTCATTGTCTTACTTGCTTTTGAACTTAATTGTATTTGTGTTACCTTTATAGGCATTAGACCATTATTCTTAAGTTTTTTTAATAATACAAATCTATTTAGTTCTTCTACTCTATTTCGTACAACTTGTCCATTTGCAGTTACAGCTTTATATATATATAAAGGCATTAATTAAACCTCCGTTTCTTTAATTTTTCCCTCTTTTTATTTTCATTTGCATTATTGTTCTATTTAAAGTTTCTATATTTTTTTCTTCTATTTGAGATTTAGCTTGTTGAAGACTTATTTTTTCGTCAACAAATAATGTTGCAATAGAATTTATAAGGCTGACATTTCCTTTATCGCTATTACTTTGTATTGCATCTTCTAATTCTGATACACTAAATTTATCTTTTCTAATACAACCAGCAACTACATTATCTACTACCATAACTTCTGGCAATAATACTAGTTTTCCATCTAATCCTTTTAAAAGCCTTTGAGATATAACTAGTTTTAATAATGAAGACATTAAATACTTAATACTTGCTTGATCTCTTACTTCGTAAAAATTTATCATTGTATCTATAGTTTCTGCACAATATTTTGTATGTAATGTTCCAATTACTAAGTGTCCTGATTCTGCCATATCAATTGCAGCTTCCATTGTTTCTTTATCTCTAATCTCTCCTATTACTAATATATCGCAATCTTCTCTTAAAGAATTTTTTACACCATCCCTAAAGTTTTCAACATCTCCTCCTCTGCCAACTTCTTTTTGTACTATTATTGATTTTTTACAAGTGTGTTTATATTCTATTGGTTTTTCTAAAGTTAATATTTTTTTATTTTGTGTTTCATTTAATTCATTAATTAGAGCATTCAAGGTTGTAGTTTTACCTGAATTTGTTTTACCTGTAACTAATATTAATCCTTGTGGTTGAAGTGTCATTCTTCTTACTATATCTGGTACTCCTAATTCTTCAAATCTTGGTAGTGTGTTTTTTATAATTCTCAAGGTAAAAATGGGCATATCATCTGCAGATGATATATTAACCCTTAATCTCACATCTCCATATTCATATGAAGTATCTAATCTTTTAGTGCTTTTGTATATTTCGTCTTTATCTATGTTGCCTCTTACGAAAAAATCATATGCTTCATATAGTTCTATATCTCCTATTACATCTTCTTCCTCTATTGCTTTTAATTCTCTCGAAATTCTCAATATAGGTTTTAATCCATTTATTAAATGCACATCAGATGCATCTTTTTTTATTGCAATATCTAGAACTTTATTTAAATTTAACATTGTATCCTCCTTAAAAAATATATTTGACTAAATCAATTAGTATATTATCAATTTTTTGTCTATTTCATTTAAGTTTGTTACTCCATCAATTACTTTTCTTATTCCGTCTACTACTAATGGCTTGTATCTTCCTTTTAAAGCTTCATTTCTAATTTCTATGCTAGATGCACCATTTACAATTAATTCTTTTATATTGTCTTCTATATTTAAAACTTCAAATATTCCTATTCTTTCGTAATATCCACTATTGTTACATTCCTTGCAACCTACTGCATCATAAGTAAATTTATCTTCAAGATTAAAACTTACATTATATTTTTCCCCAATTCTTAATATAATATTTTTTTCTTCCTCAGTAAATTCTCTCTTTTTTGCACATTTTTTACAAAGTTTTCTTACTAGTCTTTGTGACACTGTTGTACCAACTGTGCTAGATATATCATAGTTAGATATTCCCATTTTTCTTAGTCTTGTTATAACCTCTATTGAGTCGATAGTATGAATTGTAGATAAAACGTAATGTCCAGTTTGTCCAGCTTGCAACGCAATTTCTGCTGTTTCTCTATCTCTGATTTCTCCAAGCAATATTATATCTGGATCTTGCCTTAACACAGTTCTTAAAGAATCTGAAAATCTTAGCTTTTCATTTATTTCAATTTGATTTAATCCAGGTATACGAATTTCAACTGGATCTTCTATTGTAGTTATATTTATTTCTGGTCTATTTAAATAGTCTATAATACTATATAATGTTGTTGTTTTACCTTCTCCAGTAGGAGCAGCAATTATTGTTATGCTATTTCTTTTATTAAAACTTGTTTTTATTAATTCTTCATCTTCTGGAAATCCTAAATCTGTAAGTCCTCTAATATTTAGATTTTTTTTCAATAATCTAAGTACAAATTTTTCTCCATAAATATTCTTTTGTGAAGAAACACGAATGTTGTAATCAGGATACATTATGATTCTACCATCTTGTGATTCCTGTTTTTCTTGAAACATATTTGATATAGCTTTTAATCTTCCAATAATTTGTGCTTGTTTTTCTTTTGATATTTTAGCTGCATTTACTAACTCTCCATCTATTCTATATCTTACTCTTACTTCGTTTTCTAAAGGCTCAATATGAATATCACTTGCTCTTTTTTTAATAGCTGTTTTTATAATGCTATCCACAAGTCCCGTTGTATCTGTATTAGAATTAATATTTTCTGTTGCCGTACCTTCTAAAGATTCTAAAATGTCATTAATATTTTTTTCAAATGTAATATATCTTTCCATTATTAATCCTTTATTTAAAAGAATTAATCTTATTGTATCTACTGATTTTTTATTTAATGTGTCTGCAAAACATACTTTTATTTTATTTCCAGTGATATCAAATGGTATTGCTTTATTTTGTTTTGCAACATCTAATGAAATATAATCCGAAACATTTACATTAATATCATTTTTTGTTAATATAATTGATTTTTCATCCAATATATCTCCTAAAGCTTGAATTAGTGCATACTCATCGCACATGTGTAAGGTATTTATAATTTCTATAATTTTTTTATTGGGATTTTCTCTTTGATATTCTAAGGCTTTATTAATATCTTCTTCATTTACTAGCCCTCTTCTTACTAATTCTATGCCTATTGGTCCTCTTCTTTTGTTATCCATATGGTTTTCCTCCTTATCTAACATATATTTAATTATAATACATTTTTAAAATAATTTATATGTTTTTTTGACATTACATAAATTTACCATTTATTGCTTATTAGATTAGATAAATTATTTAATCTAAATATCACTAGATATTAATTCCCAGATGCCAGATGAATTATTAGCATTAAATTTTTCATCTACAAAGTAATCGTCTTCTAAAGATATTAATTTTTGGTATCCCTCTTGTTCACCTACATATTTATTTGTGTTACTATATAAATATTTTATATCTCCTTCTGAGTTTTCTGCATATCTTGGGGTCCATTTATATATTTTTATGTTGTCATCTGTACTATTTACAGTGTCTCCAATTGCTAATTCTGTGGTTGTTACAACAACTTGTGCAGGTTTATTTTCTTCGTAATTATACCAATTACTATCATTTGAATTACAAACCACATAGTTTCCATTCATTTCTTTTATTGGATAAATTCTTTCGCCTTCTACTAAAGTTATTAAACTTAATTCCGGTTTGTTTGGTGTAACTAATGTTTCCCTTGATTTGATTCTTTTAATTTCTACTATTTGGTCTTTTCCTCCTAATTTATAGGTTACTGACATTGTTATTTCTTTTACTAAATCTAATTTATCTTCATTCCCTTGTATTTCATTATAATTTTGAACATCTATCTTAACTTTAAATGGAGTTGTAACATCATCTCCTACCATTGCTTCTGCATCTTCCTTACTAGTTGCTCCATCTTCTTGATAGTAATATTTATTATTAAAATATCTTGTTAAACTTTCTTTATTAACATCATCATAATAAGTTTTATCTATATATTCAAATACATCTATAATATACCCATTTGCCTTGCTCATCCTTTTTAATGAAGTATTTGATAAATAAATATTGTATATTAAAGTCGCAATTATGCTTGCAGATAATGTTAATATCAAAATTGCTATTAGTGCATCAGATGCTGCAAAACCATTATTATTTTCTAATTGTTTTACTTTCATTTGTCTTCTCCTCGTATAAATTGTAATCAAATTATACCATATTTCCCAAAATCAACACTACTATATTTGTAAAACATAAATAAAATCCTATTGGCATATTTTTGTTTTGATCTTGTTCTATTATTTCATTTTTATTATCATTTTTATTTATTATCATTTCTTTTATTGCTACAAGTAAAAGAGTTAATATTATAGATATAATTACAGTTTCTTCTTTAGTTCCAATTGCCAGATATAAGCATAGTATTAATATCTGCAAAGTATAATTTTGTTCTCCTCTTTTTTTAAGTATAATTGTATTTGTAACTACAAGTAAAAGTATTAAAAATAAATATATCACATATTTATATACATTAATTTTTACTATATATAAATATATTATATAAATTAATTGAGTTACTAAACCAAAAAATAATACTGAATTGGAAATTTTATGTGTTTCTTTTTCTATTCCTCCAATAATAAATAATGTACTTATATAAAGTATGCCAAATATTAAATATACCAATTTATTTATTTCTAAATTAAATATGTTAATCTTTAAAGACATTGCAAATAACAAAAATAATAGTCCTGAAAATATTTCTAATAATAAATATCTAGGTCTTATTTTTTGTTTACAATACCTACATTTCCCACCTAGAAAAATATAGCTAAGAACTGGAATTAAATCTAAAAACACTAATTTATGATTACAATTAGGGCAGTATGACCTCTTATGTGTTATATCTTGTTTTAATGGTATTCTATAAATTGCAAGTGTAAAAAAACTTCCAAACAAAGTTCCTATTATAAATATTGCTATATATAATATTATTTCCAATATTGTTTACTCCTTTAAATGTTAGTTTAATATCAATTTAGGCATATACATAAGTTGCATATGCCTAAATTAAACTATTAGTAGCTACTATTTATTACCTTTATTATTGAACTGTTCCGTCTACTACATTATTAATTGATGTTACAATGTTTTCGCCACCTTGTTGTATTGTTATTGTTCCATCAGCTAAATTTTTTTCTTCTGTTGCTGCTTTATTTGTTAAATCTCTTCCTTCTCTTGCTCTGTCAAATAGCCCACCATTTATAGCAACTGTTATACTTACACCTACTAGTATTAACATTACTATAATAGTAATAATTAATGCAACTAATGTAATACCTTTTTGTCCTTTCATCATTTGTTTCCCTCCTTCTTTTTTATAAATTTGTATATATATTATTTAAATTAAATAATATCAATAGTTTTTACCAGGAGTATTAAAATACACTTCTTGATTGTTAGTATTTTCCTGGTTATTATTGCCTTGTGTTTGTGTATTGTTCGAATTTGTATTTTCTGAAACATTATTATTTGTGTTTGATGTTCCTCCTGAATTATAGTTTGTAGTATAATCTCCAAAAGGATTTGCCTTTCCTGAATCATATTCATTACTTGATTCATATGCATCTAAATCTGTACTGTCTAAATAAAACGTTTTAACTATATTTTGACCTGCAGTAACACTTTCGTTTAGTTCTTCTTGTACATCTTCTGGAAGTGTATAAGCTTGTTTTTTTATTGGTACAGTTTTACTACTAGGAATATAATCATAAAATACTATTCCTAATATTAATGCTATGCATATTAAAAGTAATAAAAATATTCCAACTTCTTTTATAATAGTTTTAGTCATAGTTTCCTCCATAATTTAATCTAATGTAATTCCAATATTTTCAACCTCAAAAGTTGCTTGCACCCATTTAGGATCATATATAATTTCTTTATTAGAACTATTATTTGAACTATTTGTAGTAGTATTTGAATTTGTATTTGTATTAGTATCATCGCTTTGGTTTTGTGTATTATTTGTTACTGTATTTGAATTTTGGGTATTATTTGTTGTTCCATCAGTAGTAGTTATTTCAGTAATTGTATCATATGGATTAACACTTTGGGTTGAACTATTATTATTATCAAAATCTCTTACAGTTGTAGTTGTTGTTTGTGTATATGGTTGCATTGCAAAGTCTTTAATTTCAAAACTTAACTCTTCATCATCTTCAATATCATATAAAAATTCTATTATATTAGAGTATTCTCCTACAACTGTAAATTGCAAATCATATACATCCGCAGTTTGTGTAGTTTTTAAGTCAAGTGTAAGACTTCTAACATTTCTGTTATTTTTATAACTTCCAAGTCTTGCCCATAAGTAATGAATTTTATATGTTTTAACTTCCATTGCACCTAATATTAAATCATCTGCATTATATGAAACTTTATTTTCATATTCTTGTTTACTAAGTTTTAGCTTTCTAATGGCTTCTTCTAGTCCTTCTTCTTCACTAGGATAAGTCTGGTTAGCAAGTTCATTTGCTTTATTTACATCTTCGTCTAGTTTTTCGCTAGCAGACTTTATATATTTAATTCCTTCTATTTTTATAAAGCCTATACTAATTCCATTCCAAATCATAAAATAAGCTAAAATCAATAATAATACTATTATAATTGATATTAATATTTTTTTCACGTTACTCTCCTTTTTATAAGAATTCTAGTATTAATATGGCAAATTACCTTCTATAGTAATTTTAATTACCTCATCTTGTTTTACTCCTGAAGTAGAAGTTACATCTGTAAGAATACCTTCATTTTTTATTTTAGCAATAAAATATCCTAATTGGTCATATTCTTTTGATTGTGCCTCTATTACGATTGCTTTCCCTGAAGAGTTTTTTATTGATGTTAATTGTACTTCTTTTGGTATATTAAACATTATTTCTGTTAAGAAATTTGGTAGAGTGTTTTTTCTTGCATAACTTTGACTAATTTTATCGTTTTCCTCATTTATTTTTTCTATTGCAGTATCGTATTGTTCTGTTCTTTCTGTAATTAATTTTGTATTTTCTGTCATATCACTTATTATATCTTGAGTATCTGAAATATAAGCTTGTACTTCTGTTTCTTTTTTATTAATTTGACCAACTATTATTTTTGCAAAAGCTACATAAAGTACTAATAGAATTACTAAAGTTATTCCTCCTCTTATCATTCCTTTTTCTATTTGATCTAAAGCTTTACCAGGCTCCGACTTCAAGGCATTTTTTAATTTATCTAATATATTATTTCCACTGTCTTTATTAGCATTTTCTTTTTTGCCACCAATTTCCATATTTAGCAAATTAGATAATTGATCTAATTTACCACTTTTTTTAAAATTAATTTCTTTAGATCCTACTCCTAATCCTTGTAAAGCTAAAGAAATTGCAGAATTTACTTCAATATAATCTTTTATATTTAATTTTACATTTGTTTTTTTAATAAAAAATGGTGTTAATATCTCGCATTCTTTATCTGGAAAATTCTCTTGAAAATATAAGTCAATATTGTTTATAACTGCTGCAAGGCCTGTTATATAAATGTTGTTAACTTCTATTTCGTTTGCTATAATTATTTCTTTTAATCTTTCTATAATTCTATATAATACTGGCATTATATCTTCCATATATTCGTTTTCTTCTACTTGAAGATTTCTACCTTGACTTGTATATATAGTTGTATTTTTACAAATTTCATAAGCTTTTGCATACGAGTTTTCTTTTATAATAATGTTTTCTAAAATTTCTTTCATTCCTGTTTCTATTATATCAACTCGTTGTATTTTGCCATTTACTATTGTTGTAACAGAAGTATTTTTTTCTATATTAATAATTACACTATTTTTTTTGTCAGAAAAAGTATTTAAGTTTATTATGCTTAATGGTAATGGCACAACCTGACTAACTCTATATGCATCTAGAATTTGCAATTTACCTACGATATTTGACTTATCTGTATATGAATATAGACAAGTAGTTTTATCTCTATCTTCTAAATTTGGCATCAATAAACGTCTATATTCTAGTGCGTTTCTATTTTTTCCAGTTTCATTACAAAAAAAATCAAATTCTGTATCTACTGCTTTTTCTAAATCTTTTTTACTAAGTAAGCTAAATAATTGTGCATAAGTATATTTTTCATCAGTCAAATTAACAGTAATAGGAGTTTTATAACTATAAGTTTCGTTTATAATTTGCTTAATAGACTCATCTATATTATCGTAAAATTTCATACCAAAAGCATCAATTCTAAAATTATCATGATCTTTAGAAATTTTAGCATATTTAATTACATTGTTTTCTATATACAATCCTAAACAACTTGACATTATTTTCTCCTTGTTTTTTTATAATAATTTTATCATTAGCATTTACTATTTTAAATAATTGATACTTGAACTTTTTTTATTTTATAGGAAAAATCGCCAATTTTTCCGAAAATAACAAATAAAAATTCAAATTATCGTTAAAATTTTATATTAAATTAATTAATATTATATTATATTAAAAAATACAAATATAACTATTTTTTCTTCTTAATCATTTTATATTATTTTACTATAAAGTCAATATTTTTAAGAGATTTGTAATCTAATTGTAACACAAATGTAATATATATTTTTTTATCGCTTTCTTGCATATTTTTAGTAGTTTTGGAAAATATATAAATAGTAATTTTACTGGTCGTTTTTGTTGCCAGGAAAACCTTTTTAATTCTTACAATTTGTATAGAGGTTTTTAATTAAATATTTATTAGAGCACAATATTGCTCGAATGGAGGTTAGTATGACAGTTGAAAAGCATTTAAAATTAACAGGAATATCTAATGTATCTTGGAAAGATGCAATTAATAAAACCATAGCAGAAGCTTCTAAATCTATAGATTATATTTCATCCGTTACAGTATTAGAGCAAAAAGCAAAAATAGATGGTAATAAGATAATTGAATATTATTCAACTATAGATTTAACTTTTAATATTGATGAAAACCGTGAATAAGGAAAGGAGCCGTATCTATGAAACCAATAAACACACAAAAAGAATATCAAGCTTATGTTGATCAAAAATCTCCCAACTCCCCAATATTGAAAAACTGTTTTAATGCATTCTGGGTTGGAGGACTAATTTGCACTATTGGACAATTTATAATGGAAATTTGTAAATATAGAGGTCTTGATAATGAAATAAGTGCAACTATTACATCCATTATTTTAATATTCTTAAGTGCATTTTTGACAGCACTTAATATATTTAATAAAATTGGTAAATTTGCTGGAGCCGGTTCACTTGTTCCTATTACAGGTTTTGCAAACTCAGTTGTATCTCCTGCCATGGAATATAAATCTGAAGGATATGTTATGGGAGTAGGTGCCAAAATGTTTACCGTTGCAGGTCCTGTCCTTGTTTATGGAATTTCCACCTCAATATTGGTTGGTATTTTATATTTAATTTTTAATACACAAGCTATAACTTTAGTATAACCATTTTTTTAATTTAGATAAATTGGAATTTGTTGTTTAGAGATTAGAGGTTAGAGGTTGGAGATTAGAATTTTGAAATTGTAGGGGCAGGATTCCACACCCGCCCAGAAAAAACAAAATTTATTGCAAATGTCGTAGGGGCGGGCCTTGTGTCCGCCCGAAACAAAATAATTGCAAATGTTGTAGGGGTCGCCGCCCACGGCGACCCGCATATCAATATTTAAGGGTCGCCCAGGGGTACGACCCCTACAGATTTAAAATTAATTTAATCACACAAATTACAATTTACAAGGAGGTTTTTATGCAAAAAATAGGTAGTCAGACAATCAAATTTGATAATCCCATTACAATTTTAGAAACTGCATCAATTGTTGGCCCAAAAGAGGCAGAAGGTCCAATGGCTAAATATTTTGACAAATGTTTAGATGATGAATTTTGGGGAGAAAAAACTTGGGAAAAAGCAGAAAGTAAAATAATTAGAGAAACCGTAAATTCAAATATAATTAAATCAAAAATTCCTGCTGACAAAATTGATTATTGTTTTGCAGGAGATTTACTAAATCAATGTATTTCTTCTAGCTTTGGTTTAAGAGAACTTAATGTTCCTTTTTTTGGAATATTTGGAGCTTGTTCTACATTTGTGGAGGCTTTAAGCTTAGCATCTGTTTTTATTGACGGAGGAGGAGCAGAAAATATTATTGCAGCAGCATCCAGCCACTTTTGTAGTGCAGAAAAACAGTTTAGATTTCCTCTTGAACTAGGTAATCAAAGGCCACCTTCTTCTCAATGGACAGTTACAGGTGCTGGTTCAGCAATAGTTTCTAAAAATGGTAATGGTCCATATATAACAAGTATTACAACTGGAAAAATTGTAGATATGGGGATAAAGGATGCAAACAATATGGGAGCAGCAATGGCACCTGCCTTTGTTGATACTTTACTTACTCACTTTAAAGATACCGGCAGAAATCCAAGTTACTATGATGGTATATTCTCTGGAGATTTAGGGTATGTTGGTAAAGAAATATCAATAGAACTATGCCAGACTAAAGGATATAATATTAAAAATAATTACAACGATTGTGGGGTTATGATATTCGATAAGGAGACACAAGATACTCATTCTGGTGGATCAGGATGTGCCTGTTGCGGAACTATTTTTTCTGGATATTTATTCAACCAGTTAAAACAGAGTAAGTTAAACAAAATCCTATTAGTAGCAACAGGAGCATTAACAAATGCTACTTCTAGTCAGCAAGGAGAGTCGATACCAGGTATTGCTCATGCAATATCTATAGAAAACAAATTGTAATTTGTTGTTTAGAGATTAGAAGTTAGAGATTAGAATTTATATATTTAATGTTCAATGATTTCGTACAAAATTTATATAAAAATTATCACATATCGTAGGAGTCGGTCTTGACCGACCCGCATTGAAATTGTACATTTTCGGGCAGGTCTTGTGCCAGTCCCTACAATGATTCCAACAACTTTGACATGTTTTTACGGGCGATTAAAATCGCCCCTACAACGTCTGCATTTAATTTCTAATCTCCAACCTCTAATCTCCAATCTCTAGAAAACAAACTACAATTTAAAGAAAGGATTATATTATGCAAGATTTTTTTAATAATTTAGATTGGATGTTAATATTAAAGGCTTTTGTTATTGGAGGATTAATTTGTGTAATTGGACAAATTTTAATTGATAAAACAAAATTAACTTCCGCAAGAATACTTGTAATTTTTGTAACTACTGGTGCAATATTACGGAGGTTTGCGGGATTTATCAACATTTAGTTGATTTTGCTGGTGCTGGTGCAACTGTTCCTCTAACAGGATTTGGTAACCTCCTTGCAAAAGGAGCAATCCAAAAAGTTCAAGAAATTGGTCTTGTTGGTGCTTTTACTGGTGGGACTATTGCTGCCGCAGGTGGTATTTCTGCCGCAATATTTTTTGGTTATATTGCATCTCTTATTTCGAAACCTAAAATGAAAAAGCAATAAATTGGAATTTGTATAATAGAATTTGGAATTGAGAATTTGGATTTTGGATATGTAGGGGCGGGGTTCCACACCCGTCCGCAAACAGCAAATTTATTGCAAATGTTGTAGGGGTCGCCGCCCACGGCGACCCGCATATTTAAGGGTCGCCCAGGGGTGCGACCCCTACA
>CALXNI010000022.1 GCA_944389715.1 uncultured Clostridia bacterium
GCTTCATAAATTGATGTGTTTTAACAGTTTTGTAATATTCTGCATTTCAAATTATATTTTGTAATGTTAAATGCAAATTTTTATCGGGCGGACAACCACAGGTATCCCCTACATTTTCTCTACAAATTTATATTTTAAGCTGAACGATAACGAATTGTAGTTAATGTTTATATGTTAAAAATACCTAAAAATTGCAATTTTATGTAAATTGTGCTATAATGTTATTATAAAAATTCTATATAGTATTTATGTAGATTAAAAGAATAGGAACAAGTACTTAAAGACTTGTTCCTATTTTTTAACTATCTACTATAATATGTTATCGATACTTCTTCAGATGCTCCAAATTTAGTTAAATCTAAATAATATTTTCCATTATCTAACACTATTTTATCCGGTATTGATGTATATGTTGTTCCATTTATTATTATAGGATGTGAATTATCTACATATAGTCCATTTAACTCAACTTTTCCATTTGTACTTTGCAATGTGTAATTTGATTTTGAAATGTCTTGCCTTAATGATTCCATAGTTTTAAATATTAAATCATTTGCATATGAAGACTCATAAAAATCTGATGATGAAGATGGAATTATTTTTTCCATTAAATTTCTAGCTGATTCAGCATAGCGTCCACTTGTTGGAACATCAACACCTAATGTGTAAACTTTTGATCTTTGTTTTAATTCATTTGCAATTGTTCCTATTTCTGTTTCACTACTTTCAGTATCTATTCCATCTCCCATAAATATTACAATATTATCTTCAACATCTCCATTTTGTAAACAATTATCTTTTATAAATTGCAAAGTATATTTTATATCTGTATATCCTGTTGGCACACCAGATGCAAGTACTCTAAGATTATTAACTTTTTTCTTTAAACTTTCTGCATCATTTTTAGAGTTAGCAGTTCCTACTATTCCTGCATGGTCTACTACAAGGCTTTCTCCATGTGAGTATCTAACTACTGTTATTGTTGATGGATTCTCTGTACTTTCATCGTTGTATATTGAATCTATAAAATCACATATAACTTTCTTTTCATCACTTAAGTTTCCTATTATACTAGTAGTAAAGTCCATTGTTAATATTATATTTTTCCCTTTTATGCCTTCTGTTTTTTCTGTTATAGAAACTAATTTCTCTATATTTGAAATTACTTCTTCTTCTTGGTCGTTTGTTCCACCGTCTACAGTAATTGTATTTTCTATTTTTTCTCCTGCATTAGCTATTACTGTAACTTTAAAAGAAATTTCTACAGAGTTATTTGCTGGTACTGTTATAGTTTTACCTTTAATTAATTCTTCTGCTAATTCTGTATATTCACTATTTACTGTAACTTTTCCTCCGTCTATTAGTTCTTTTAATTTTGAATCAGTTACTTTTACTTCTCCTTCTTTTAATCCTGTGTTTGTTGCAGTTATTTTATATGTTATTATATCTCCATATTTTATATTTTCGCCTGTTTTATCACTTGTTTTTATAACATTTATTGCTGACTTTGTATAATATACTTTTATTACGTTATTAGCTATTCCTATTGTAATTGGTGTTGTTGCAGATTCTAGAGTCCATCCTCCTTCGCTCTTATCCTCATAATCATTTACTACTGTTCCGAATGTTTGATTTTGAACTGTATATTCTTTTGATGGATCTTCTATTCCATTATAGAAATATTTAACTGTATAACTTAAATCTGTTCTTATCGTATAATAAAAGTTTATTTCATTTCCAGAAACTTTATCTAATACTAATGTTTTTGTTGTTTCTGTAGGAGTATATCCTGTAATGTCTTTTGCTGTCTCTGTTACTGTTTCTTTAAACGTTTTTCCTGATCCAACTTTTGAATCTGCTAATTTTTCAGTAGTTCCATCTTTATAATAGTTTACTGTATAGCTTATATCTATTCTTGCTGTATAGTAGAAGTTTATCTCATTTTTACCTTCTTTTATTTCTATTTCAACAATTTGTGGTTCTAATTTATTATATCCTTCAATTTCTACTGCTTCTTCTCTTACTAGCGTTTCAGTTTTAGCATATCCTATTTTAGATTCCTCTAATTTTGTGGTTGTACCTTCTAGGTAATAATTTACTTCATATTGTTGCATATCTGCTTTGTAGTAAATATTTAATATATTTTTGCTTTCGTCAGTTCCTAACACAATTTGTGCAGGATCTCTTCTGTCAAATGAAAATCCATCTGGTTTGTTGCTATTTATTTGATCAGTAGATACTGTTACAGATTTTCCAAATGTACCAACTAACGTATTATCTGTGTAAAATGGTGTATCTGCACCTTCTTTATAATAATTAATTGTATATTTTATATCTGTTCTTGCTTCATAATAAATTTTTATTGTTTCTCCATTTTTTATAGTTTCTGGCAATGTTTCTGGCTCTGTTTTCTTAAATATATATCCATCATATTTATTATTATTTACTGTTGTTGTTACTTTTAATTCGTCTTCCTCGTTTACCCATACTGTCTCTGTTACTGTTTCTTCTTCTACTTTTACATTATCTTTGTAATATTCTACTTTATAACTTAAATCTTTTGTTTGACTTTCGTCTTTTATGTAATATACTTTTATTGTTTCTCCATTTTCTATAGTTTCTGGTAAAACTTGTGGATCTGTTTCTTTAAATTCATATCCTAAATATTTATTATTATTTACTATTGTTGTTACTTCTAATGTATCTGGGTCATTTATCCATACTGTTACTTCTACTGTTTCTTCTTCTACTTTTACATTATCTTTGTAATATTCTACTGTATAACTTAAATCTTTTGTTTGGCTTTCATCTTTTATATAATATACTTTTATTGTTTCTCCATTTTCTATAGTTTCTGGTAAAACTTGTGGATTTGTTTCTTTAAATGCATATCCTAAATATTTGTTGTTATCTATTGTTGTTGTTACTTTTAATTCGTCTTTCTCGTTTACCCACACTGTCTCCGTTACTGTTTCTTCTTCTACTTTTACATCATCTTTATAATATTCTACTGTATAACTTAAATCTTTTGTTTGACTTTCGTCTTTTATATAATATACTTTTATTACATTAGTTTCTTCATTTTCTGTTATTGTTAAAGGTAAGTTTTCTACTTTATCTAATTTATATCCTGTTAATATTTTATCTTCGTATGTTTCAATTATCTTTCCTTTTTCGTTTTGGCCAATTATTTCTGTTAATTCTGTGTCTATATTTCCGTCAAAATAATATTCAACTGTATATTTTAGGTTTTTATAATTAATTTCTAGTTCATTAACATTTATATTATTACTTGAAACTGAATTTATGTTAATATTATCCCAACTTAAATTTGTTTGCTCAGCTACTACTCTTTCTTGCTCTACTGTTGAAACAGCTGGTAATTCTATTTGACTTTCTTCATCATCCTCAGTAGTTTCTATTGTTTCCTCTTCACTTATTGTAGTAGTCTCTGTAGTTGTGTTATCTTCTTGTTCTTCTACATTTTCATTGTTATTTGTATTAGTATCATTATCTACTTCTGGAATTTCTATTTCATCATCATTATTTTCTTGTGCAGGTTGTTCTTCGTTTTGAACTTGATCTGTACCCGCAACTGGTAATCTTTCAGATAAATTTTCTTCTGACATAGCTTCTGCTCTTCCTGAATCTCTTAAGAATAATATTGATCCAGTTATAGCTATTGCCAAAAGTACTATTGTTAGTATAATTATTACTATAGCTTTAGTACTTAGTTTTCCTTTCATTACTTTACCTCCCACTTTATTAAAATTCTAAACATTAATTTCTCTTGCTTTAATAATAAGTCTATTTTTTATTCCATTTGTACAAGTTATTAAAGTTACTTCTCTTGTATTTTCTTCTTCTGGTAAAATATAAGATATATCATTTGGATCTATTACATATGTTTTATAAATTTCATATTTTAATGTAACATTTTGTATATCGGTAATTTCTATAATATCTCCTACTTCAAGTTTTTTTATTTTTCCAAACATAGTTCCATTTAAATTGTTATGACCTGCTAATGTTACATTTCCGATTTCATTTAACCTGTTTCCCCAAAATTTCGTAATTGATAATTTTAGAGTTTCTGTACTAGTTGTTTCTAATACCGGATATTCTAATTCTATTTTTGGTATTTTTATTATACCTATTACTTTATTACCTTCTATTTCTTCGTCTATTTCTGAAATTTCATTATTATTTGTTTCTTTGTAAATATTAGTTATTGCAGCATCTAGTCTTTTTTCGTTATTATATATTCTTATATATTTAGTAATTACTAAAACTGCAACTACAATCGTAGTTATAAGTAAAATGGCAAATATAGTTTTATATACTTTTAATTTACTCATATTTAATTCCTACTTTTCTTCTTTTTTCTCTATACTTTTTATCTTTATAAAAACTAGTATAGTTGCTATTACTAAAGCAATTAAAGCAAACAATAATGTGTTGTTATCATAAGTTATTGGTGATTTTGTTATTATGGTTTCTACAATTTTTTCTTCAGAGTATTCTTTGCTAGAAGTTAAAATTTGTAAATCTTGGTTTACAATATTACCATTTGAAGTTTCCTTAATCCATAATACATATTGTTCTCCATCTTCTGTGTTTGATGGCTGTAAAATCTCATTGTTTTCTACTAAATTCCAATTAGAATCTTCTGAAACTGGAAATAGCTCATTAAATAACTCTAAAAAGCTTTTATAAACTATTATTTTTGTGTACATATCAGTTTCAGAATTAAATTTAGATATACGTATGCCAAGATTTGCTAATTCATTATACGCATCTGAATTAGGTAATTTTATTAATAAATAAGAGTAAGAATTTGTATTTGTAGTATTTGTTAAAACAACTTTTCCTACAGTAGTTGTTATTTTTTTACCATCTACCTCTTCTGTGGTTGTTTGTGTTTTTGTTGTATCTACCTCTATTATGTTTCCAATGTTAGTTGCAAATTCTAAATCATTTTCATTTATTGATTTTGATAAATCTATTTCTACTCCTTCTACAAAATAATTTCCATCAGAATCTTTTGCCCACATATATGTAGGTTGTTCAAACATTCCAATTGTTACACTGTTTACGTATGCTACTTTATTTGCATTTGAATTTGTAGAATCTGTTTCTGCTACTTTATAAGACAAAGATTCTTTATCTATATTTTTATCATTAGAAAAAGCAAATTCAAAATCTGTTGTTAGGTTATCTTTTATGTATATAAGATAATCATTATTGCTTTTTTGGATTATTTCAATATTTTCATTTGATGCATAAACTGATACTTGAACAGCTAATATTCCTAATAAAAATATGATAGTAATTATCATTAATTTAGAAATCAAGTTTCTCATTTTAATCCCCCTTATTAAATATATGACATTATAAAAAACGTATACACGTTTTAAAACCTTTAATATTATATTACGGAATTGCAATTTTGTAAATAAAATTAACATATTTTTTTCCATTATTTTGTAAATTTTATTGCTTTGTTTTCTATTTTTTACCTTTTTTCAACTTTTATTTGCATTTTGTTTTTTATAATGCTATAATTCAATTAAATAAACAGATTTTGATTTCGCCAAAAGATAAAACAAGGATGTGTTATTTATGGATATTAATAGCATCATTGATAGGTTAAATAATGAATTAGATAAATTAAATAATTTAAAAAATGGAAATAATATAGATACAAACAGTTTTTTTACTGATGACAAAAATTTTAATGATGATTTTTCATTTGATGACACTGATATTTCTAATGATGTTGAAAATACTGTAATTAATAATATTAATGCTGATTCAAGTGTTGACAATAAGGCTTTTGAATATACAAATATTGAACCTGATAACGAAACCACTTCACTTGTTACTATTAAAGAACGACGTCTACTTACAGCGCAAAACATGTTTAAAAAAAGTATTCGAGTTTCTTTAAAATCATTTTTAATTTCAATTTCATTAAGTTTTTTGAATTTATTTATATAATATAATTTTATTTTACATTTTTATTTTAATGCTTTTTATCAATTCTCCGTTTAATGTTTTTAATTTTATATTTTCTTTATCTATTATTAAATAACTTTTTTTAGAAAATCCTCTCGGTTTAGAAATTGAACCCGGATTTGCAATTATTCTATCTCCTATTTTTTCTATCATTCCAACATGTGTATGTCCAGATAAAAAAATGTCTCCACAATTTTCTGGTAAATTGTTTCTGTTATATATATGGCCATGTGTTAATGTAACTTTTAGTCCGTTAATTTCAATTGTTTTTAAATACCCTAAACTAAAATTAAAAAGTTCATCTATATGGCTATTATCACAATTACCTTTTACTGCAATAATTGCTCCTGCCATATTATTTAATATTTCTGCTACTTCAAAATCACTTGAAGAATAATAATAGCTAGAATAATCTCCTAATATTAATAATTTTTCTGCACCTTCTTCATGGAATCTTTCTATTGCTTTTTTTAGATTTTCTATGCTGCCATGTATGTCCGATATACACATTATTTTCATTATTTTTACCTCCCTACAAATTGTAATTTGAATGAGGGAATTTATTTTATAATCTGTAGGGGTCGCACCCCTGGGCGACCCTTAAATATTGATATGCGGGTCGCCGTGGGCGGCGACCCCTACAACGTTTGCAATTAATTTGCTGTTTGCGGGCGGGTGTGGAACCCCGCCCCTACA
>CALXNI010000023.1 GCA_944389715.1 uncultured Clostridia bacterium
AAAAAAACAGCATCCATGTGGAAGCAAAACTTGGGAAATTATAAGAGTAGGTGTGGATTTTAAATTCAAATGTCAAGGTTGCTTGCATGTGATCACTGTAGAAAGACCAAAAGCACTTAAAATAATAAAAAAGAAACTTAAAGGTACGGAGGATTAAAGCTTGAAAAAAAATATAGGCTCAAAAATAATAAATTTAATTTTTATAGTAATAGTTATATTCATTTTATATAAGTTATATGGTGTGTACAAAACATATAATTATAATGGATTTACAAAAGCAGAATACAATATAGGACTTACCAAATTTACAAGAGATAAAGAAATAAAATATTCATATAATTATAGTTATAAGTTAGAATCTAAAAACTATAATGATGCAATATTTTATAAAAAAATAAAAGTAGAGCCAAATACTCCGTATAAACTTACATGCATGGTAAGAACTCAAAACGTTGAAAATGAAAGTGGTAAAATGAATGCAGGAGCTCAAATTGCAATAGCGAATACTACAGAGTGCTCTGAAAGTATAGTAGGTACTAATGACTGGGAAAGATTAGAATTTATATTTGATTCAAAAAATAGGAAAGAAATAGAAATAGGATTTAGACTAGGTGGAAACGAATCAAATAGTAAAGGTATTGCATGGTTTTCGGATTTTAAATTAGAAAAAGGAACTAAAGATAATTCTACTAATTGGAATATAGCTTGTTTTATAATGCAAAATGTAGATGTAAATATTGATAATGAAAAGCTCGAACTTAATATGAGTGGGTCTGATATACAAAACATGAGAACAAATATGGAAAGATTTAAAGATTCTGCATATAGTTTGTCAAATGGGAAAATGACAGTAGATTATGATATATACGAAATTAATGAGCCAGTAACTACAGTTACATATTCAGAAGAATATGGATATTATTTAGATCCGTCAGATGTAAAAAATCTTATTAAAGAACATTTAAAAAATGAAGAATATGATTATATATTTGTAGCAGTAAGATTAGGGAACACTTACGAAAATATAGAAATACCAGTAAATGATTGGATTGGACTTCGGAGGTATGGATTTATATGGAATTGGGTATTCAAATATAAGACTTCCTAATGATAGTTCTAGTTATATATATACATATAATCAATATATAAATACATTTCCAGAAGAAGTGTTTATTCATGAATATTTGCATACATTAGAAAGAATTTTACAGGAAAGAGATTATGATATACCAGCTTTGCATGATTATGAACAATATGGATACAAGGAAGAAAGATTAATTGGATTAAAACAATGGTATCAAGATTATATGAGATGTAATATAAAAAATAGTGATGGAAACTTGGTAGGATTAGATGAAATAGTATATACTTTAACGCCCCCAGCAGAGAGCGACTTTAAATATAGCACAGAAGTTGAATTTAATAAAGAACCACAAAATATAATAGAAGAAATAAGAAATTTATTCGGTGCAGTATTCAATATGTTTGGAATCAATTAAATTGTAATTTGAATGAGAAGTGAGAAGTGGGATGAGGGAAGTGTGAAATTAGGGCAAAGCCTGCGAAGCCTGTCCCTAAAATCTCACCTCTCACCTCACACATCTCACCGCTAAATTACAATTTATAGAATAGAAAGGAACAAAAATGAAAGTATCAGACTTTAATTATGATTTACCAGAAGAACTAATAGCACAAACACCAATTGCAAAAAGAGATGAATCAAGACTTATGGTTTTAAATAGAGATAAGCAAACAATAGAACATAGAATATTTAAAGATATTATAGAATATTTAAAACCAGGTGATGTATTAGTTAGAAACAATACAAAAGTAATACCAGCAAGAATTTATGGAAAAAAAGAAACTGGTGCAAATGTTGAGTTCTTATTATTAAATAACATAGAAGGAGATATATGGGAATCAATAGTTAGACCAGGAAATAAACTTCATATTGGAACAAAAGTTATATTTGGAGATGGACTTCTTGAAGCTAAAATTTTAGAAATAATGCCAGGAGGAACAAGAAAAGTAAAATTTGAATACAAAGGTATTTTTAATGAGATATTAGATAAAATTGGACTTATGCCACTTCCACCATATATTCATGAAGAATTAAAAGAAAAAGATAGATATCAAACAGTTTATGCAAAATATAATGGATCTGCTGCTGCACCAACGGCTGGGCTTCATTTTACGGATGAGCTTTTACAAAAACTAGAAGAAAAAGGGATTATAATTGCAAATGTAACTCTCCATGTTGGAATAGGAACATTTAGACCTGTAAAAGAAGAGACAGTAGAAGCACATAAAATGCATTCAGAACATTTTTATATAAAGCAAGAAGATGTAGAAAAGATAAACAAAGCAAAAAAAGAAGGAAGAAGAGTAATTTCAGTTGGGACAACCTCATGTAGAGTACTTGAAAGCATAGCAGATGAAAACGGATTTGTAAAACAAACAGAGGAAGATACAAGTATATTTATATATCCAGGATATAAATTTAAATGTATAGATGGATTAATAACAAATTTTCATTTGCCACAATCAACACTTCTTATGCTAGTATCAGCACTCGCAGGTAAAGATTTTATAATAAAGGCATATAACGAAGCGGTAAAAGAAAAGTATAGGTTCTTTAGTTTTGGTGACGCAATGCTGATTATATGAACAAATGAAAAACGGCCATTTTTGATTTGTTCAAAAACTTTGAGAAATAAACTAAAAATTGCAGAGAAAAATGTAGGGGCGAATTGCACATTCGCCCAAAAAGGAGAAAATATGTCAGAAGCAGTAACATACGAATTATTACATGAATGTAAACAAACAGGTGCAAGAAGAGGAATTGTGCATACACCACATGGAGATATTGAAACTCCAATATTTATGCCAGTGGGAACACAAGCAACAGTAAAATCTATGACACCTGAAGAATTAAAAGAAGAAGTAAAAGCACAAATTATATTATCAAATACATATCATTTATATTTAAGACCAGGACACGAAATTGTAAAAGAAGCACGGGGGTCTACACAAATTTATGAATTGGGATAGGCCAATTTTAACTGACTGTGGGGGGTTCCAAGTATTTAGCTTAAGTGATTTAAGGACAATTACAGAAGAAGGTGTTGAATTTAAATCTCATTTAGATGGAAGTAAGCACTTCTTTTCTCCAGAAAAAGTAATGGAAATAGAAGAAGCTTTAGGAGCAGATATAATAATGTCATTTGACGAATGTTGCCCATATCCTTCTACATATGAATATACAAAAAATTCAATGGAAAGAACAACAAGATGGGCTGTTCGTTGCAAGGAAGCACATAAGAACACTGATAAACAAGCTTTGTTTGGAATAATACAAGGTGGATTTTATGAGGATCTTCGTAAAAAATCAGCAGAGGACTTAATTAAATTAGATTTTCCAGGATATGCAATAGGAGGAATAAGCGTAGGAGAACCAAAAGAAGAGTTTATAAAAATATTAAATTATACAGCACCACTTATGCCTAAAAATAAACCTAGATATTTAATGGGAGTAGGTACTCCAGATTATTTAATAGAATCGGCAATAGCAGGAATAGATATGTGTGACTGTGTTTTACCAACTAGAATTGCAAGAAATGGAACAGCAATGACATGGAATGGAAAAGTAGTAGTAAGAAATGCTACATATGAAAGAGATTGGGGACCATTAGACAAAGAATGTGATTGTTATACATGTAAAAATTATAGTAGAGCTTATATAAGGCATTTAATCAAAGCAAATGAAATTTTAGGAGTACGATTACTTTCTATACATAACTTAAGGTTCTTGACTAAACTAATGGAAAGAGTTAGAATAGAAATAGAGAGTGATAATTTATTAAACTTTAAAAATGAATTTTATAAAAAATATGGTTATACAAAAGAGTAGGAGGGGAAAATAATTGGACTTATTAGGACAAGAATTAAATAATAAAAAACAGATGCCAAATTCAAAAAAAATTGTATTAATATCATTAATATTGTGCATAGTATTATTAATATTAGTATTAGTTGCTTTAGTATTAATGCAAGGTAATCAAACAAAACCTTTAAGTTTAATAATAGATAACAATAATGTGCAAATAAACGATAATACTATTATTACAAACGAAAATGGAATAAGCTATATTTCACTTCAACAGATTTCTGAATCTATAGGTTATGAATATGTAAGAGGTGAATATCTACAATATGGAGAAAATGACAATAAATGTTATCTCGAAAATCAGAATCAAATTATAGGTTTTGAAACTAACAGTAATGAGATATACAAAACATCTTCAGCTTCTAATACAGATTATCAATATTACGAACTAAAAAATAATATCATAAAAAATAATGAAATATTATATATCGCATTAGAAGACTTAAATGTTGCATGTAATGTATTGTATAGCTTTTCTGAAGAAGATAATGCAATTACAATAAATACAATAGACAATTTATCTGAATATTATAAAACACAGCTTACTGACAATTCAATGAAATATGCAATTGACGAAAACTTTAATAATAAAAAGATTCTTTCATATGGAATGATTATAGTTTCAAATAATGTTGGTAAGCTAGGAGTAGTTGATTTTAACTATAAAACAATAATTGGTAATAGATATACTACAATGGAATTTGATGAATTTTCTCAAAATTTTATAGTATCTTCTGATGAAAATAGGTATGGAATAATTTCTAAAGAAGGAAATGTGTTAGTTGAGTTAAAGTATGAAGATATAGAAATAATAAATTATTCTCCATTACTATATAAAGTAAAACAAAATAATAAATATGGTATGTTAGACGAAGAGGGAAGAGTTATTATTAATAGCGAGTATGATGGCTTGGGATTAGCTAATTATACTAGTACAACAGATTTGTTAATTAAAGGAATAGATGGAAACGAGCAAAATGGAATAATAGTTTACAAAGATGGGAAATATGGAATTATCGATATAGAAACAGGAGAGATCATATTAGACTGTACTGTTGATAGAATTTACTATAATGAAGAAAACGACGCTTATTATGTACAAACTCAAAATTCTGAAGAAACCTTAGAAGAATATATAAGATATGTAAATACAACTGTAGTTAATCTGCAAAATCAATAAAAGTATAAAATAATTTTAACAAAAGAACGGACTTAAGTTTAAAAAGTCCGTTCTTTTGTTTTGCTACATTTGTTGTTCACCAGGTATAAAATAATCAATAATACCATAGATTAATGCACCTATAATTGCTGCCATCCAAGAAATTGAATATCCTGCAACAAAATATTGAGTTACATATAATATAACAACCGATAAAACAAACCCGACAAATCCCTTTCCAAATGGACTAGCATGTAAACCAGTAAACTTTACAATTAAATAGTCTAATACAGTAAGAACAATAGCAGCTACAGCTAAAGACCAAATATTATTAATTTGAAAGCCTGGTGTAAAAAAAGCTGTAATTGCAAGTATAATTGCTGCAGCAACTAATCTACCTACTATTTGCCAAACTGTACTCGTAGTATTTGTACTTTGAACATTTGCCTGATGATTATTGTCTGCCATCTAAAAAACCTCCTAACTTAAATATATATATTTAGATTTATGATGTGCTTTCTAGAGTAGTTCATATAATATTATTTACTATTTAATAATAAATATTCAAAAAATTTTTTAAGAATATTTTTTGTAAAAATTGCAAAAAATATTCTTAAATTATTTTAAAAAATTGTAATTTGTTGTTTAGAGATTAGAGGTTAGAGGTTGGAGATTAGAATTTAAAAATGTAGGGACGGCAATCTGCCGTCCGAAAAACATACGAAATTAATTGCAGACGTTGTATGGGCAGATTCTAATCGCCCGCAAACAGCAAATTTATTGCAAACGTTGTAGGGGTCGACGTCCCCGGCGACCCGTGTTGAATTAATGATTATCGGGCTGTCGAGGACGCCAGCCCCTACACAATAAAGAACCAATTTAATCATACAAATTACAATTTAGCGTTTGAAAATTTCAGGACAGTCCCTGGAAATTTTCTCTACAAATTCCAATTTTTCAAGGAGAATATAATGATAAATATATTTATAAGAGTTTTAATTTTATACATATTAGTATTAGTCACTATGAGATTAATGGGAAAGAGAGAACTTCGGGCAAATGCAACCTTTTGAATTAGTTGTTGCAATTATGATTGCAGACTTAGCATCAGTACCAATGAGCGATACAGGAATTCCAATAACAAATGGAATAATACCAATACTTGCACTACTATTAATTCAGCTAATCATATCAATAATAAATTTAAAGAGCATTAGAGGAAGAAAAATAATATGTGGAATGCCAGCAATTTTAATATATAGAGGAAAAATAGATGAGAAAATGATGAAAAAAGAAAAATTTACTATAAATGAACTTCAAGAAAGGCTAAGACAAAATAATGTATTTAATATTGGTGATGTAGAATATGCAATTTTAGAAACAAGTGGACAATTAACAGTAATTCAAAAACCAGAAAAAAGAAATACAATACCAGAAGATTTTGGAATAACTCCAGAATATGAGGGAATACCATATGACTTAGTTATAGATGGTAAAATAATGCATGAAAATCTTAAAGCAATAGGAAGAGATTATAAGTGGCTTTTAAAGCAAGTAGAAAAATTTAAAATTAAACCAGAAGAAGCTTTGGTAGTAACTTTTGATGGGAAAGGACAAATATTTTGCCAAGCTAAAGAGGAGAAAAAATGAGAGAGGCAATAATAATAATTTTAATATTATTAATTATTTTTGGAGGCGCATATTACATCCAAAAATTTTTAAATAATAGTAGTGATAATCTAGTAAGTAAATTAGAAAGTTTAAAAACAGGAATAGAAGACGGAAACCTTACAGAAAAAGATATGGAGAATAAATCAGATGAAATATATGGAGAATGGGAGGATATAAATAAAAAATGGTCTATAATAGTATTGCATGATGAAATTGATTTAATAGAAACTTCGCTAATAAGAATGAAATCAAAAATAAAAACAGGCAACATAGATGAAAGCATGGAAGATTTAGACACATCAATTTTTTTGTTAAAGCATATTAAGGAAAAAGAAAAAACCAGTTTGAAGAATATATTTTAGAAAGATAAATTGTAATTTGTAGAATAGAATTTGGAATTGAGAATTTAGATTTTGGATATGTAGGGGCGGGGTTCCACACCCGCCCGCAAACAGCAAATTTATTGCAAATGTTGTAGGGGTCGCCGCCCACGGC
>CALXNI010000024.1 GCA_944389715.1 uncultured Clostridia bacterium
TAGACCTTTATACGCAGTTTGCCAGCTAGAAACAATTAGTTCAGCTATATTTTTTGCATCATATAGATTTGCCTGCCTAATCATAAATATACCTCCTACGATCTATCTAATATATTATACAATAATAAATATCAATTAATAACAAATTTATTTAAAAAAATTCAAAAATTTTAATTCGACATTAAAATTTGACAGTTTTATTATTAAATATAAGATAGAATATCTTTATAAAAAGTAAAACAAGCGAAAATATAAATATTATAAAATTAAGGTATTCAAAAGATTTAATTAATCATTAAATACTTAAAATAATATATAATCTACCATATACAACAATGAATTACAAAAAGAAAACCTCCGACTATGGAGGAAATTTTTTATTATAAAAAAACTTTTAATCTTGAAATTAATTTGTCTTTAAATTTATATATGTCCGTTACACTATCTATTTCGTATCTTATTTCTTCTTTATTTTCATTTGGAATTATTATAAAGCGAACATTTTCTTTTAAATAAACTCTACATATCCATTTAGTAACTTTATTTTCATATAAAATACCAAAATAACTGAAAGTATCTTTGTAGTATAAGTTAGTAGGGTTTGTATATTCAGATAAAATAGATTTTACAATATAGTAACTTTCTAATTCTTCTGTTGTAGTTTTAATACTTTCTTCATGTAATTCTTGGGCTAGATCATCCCCACTCTCATTTGAAGAATTATTGATAGCTTTTTGGAGCCTTTGATTTATTAAAGAATTAATATAATGATTGATTGATTTTTTTAATATTGGTTTATATTTATCAATTACATTTTGAGTTTTGATACCTTCGTAAACACCTTTATTTAAAATTAATTTAACAAACTCATCTGATGGGTTTGAAAATTCTTCTAATAATATTTTTTCTATTGAACTAGCATATTTTAGATTAGAAGCATTATTTATTATATTAATTATATCAAAGTTATCTTTGCAAAATTTTTTTAATTCAGAAATATCACTTTCTTTCATATCCAAAAGATTAATTTCTAAAAAAGGAGTTGAATCCATTTTATTTATTTCTTCTAAATCTGTATAAAATTTATATATAATACCATTTGTTAAGATTCCTATTCTGGCAGAAGTAGTACTAAAATATCTAAAAAGTTGGGAGTCATGTTTACTCAAATTTTCATTAATTGACTTTGCTTCAATTAAAATTGTTACTTGATTGTTAATAGTTATAGCATAATCAACTTTTTCACCTTTTTTTATACCAACATCTGCAATATATTCTGGAGTAAATTCATTTGGATTAAATACATCATACCCTAATAGACTAAAAAAAGGCATGATTAGAGACGTTTTCGTTGCTTCTTCTGTGTTAATAGAATTTTTAATTTTTTTTATCCTTGATACAAATTGATTTAATTTTTCATCAAATTCCATATTAAACCTCCTTTACAACAATTATAGTATAACATAAAGATTTGATATTTTTTGTCGAAAAATGTTCTAAAGAGCATAAAAAATTCTATGCAAGGCAAAATAATTTAACAGAAATTCATTGACAAATTATGGAAAATATATTAATATAATATATATTTAATTCAAACAAATTTAATTCTTAAAAAATTCCCTAAAAAAGAGGTAAAATATGTTATCAATAGTAAAAAGCATGTCACTTGCAGGGCTAGATGGCTACCTTATTTCTGTGCAAGTTGATGTATCTGGAGGAATGCCACGGATGGGATATTGTTGGACTTCCAGATGTAAGTGTAAAAGAAGCAAAAGAAAGAGTGCGAACAGCTATAAAAAATTCAAGGTATGAACTGCAAAGTAGAAAAATAATAGTAAATCTTGCACCAGCAGATACTAAAAAAGGAGGTTCATTTTTTGATCTTCCAATTGCAGTTGGAATATTAGTGTGTACAGAAGTAATATTAGAAGAGATACCACAAGACATAGCATTTATTGGAGAGCTATCATTAGATGGAAAGCTCAATAAAGTAAACGGAATACTTCCAATGTGCATAGAAGCTAAAAAGTTAGGGATTAAGAAAATAATAGTTCCTATAGAAAATGCCAAAGAGGCGGCTGTTGTAGATGGAATAGAAATTTACGGAGCAGCTACTTTAGTAGAAGTAGTAGATTTCTTAAATGATGTGTTAAAAATAGAACAAACAAAGGTGAATTTAGAAGAGCTATTCAGCACAAATAGTAAGTATTTGTTAGACTTTAGCGAAGTAAAAGGACAAGAAAATATAAAAAGAGCATTAGAAATTGCAGCAGCGGGAGGACACAATTGCCTTTTAATAGGTAGCCCAGGTTCACGGAAAAACAATGATGGCAAGGAGAATTCCATCAATTCTGCCGGACTTAACATTTGAAGAGGCATTAGAAACAACAAAAATACATAGTATTGCAGGTATTTTATCAAAAGATATACCTCTTATTACTAAAAGACCATTTAGAAGCCCACACCATACAATTTCTAGTAGTTCCCTTGTCGGAGGAGGAAAGATTCCAAAACCGGGTGAGATTAGTCTTGCACATAATGGAGTTTTATTTTTAGATGAACTTCCAGAATTTAATAAAAATACATTAGAGGTTTTAAGAGGCCCGTTAGAAGATGGAATAATAAATATTAGTAGAGTAAATGCTTCTCTTACATATCCGTGCAATTTTATGTTTGTTGCATCAATGAACCCATGTCCTTGTGGGTATTTTGGGTCAAAAGATAAAGAGTGTACTTGTTCTCCAACTAGCATAGAAAAATATATGGGAAAAATAAGTGGACCGTTATTAGATAGAATAGATATTCAAATAGAAGTATCAGCTGTAAAATATCAAAAATTAGAGGAAGAAATTCAATCAGAAAATTCAGAAACCATAAAACAAAGAGTAAATAAAGCAAGAAAAATTCAGCAGCAAAGGTACAAAGAAGTTGGTATATATGCAAACTCACAACTTACTCCAAAACTTGTAAATAAATATTGCAAATTAGATAAAGAATCAAAAGAAATATTAAAAAATGCGTTTGAAAGATTAGGACTAAGTGCAAGAGCACATGGAAGAATCTTAAAAGTTGCAAGAACAATTGCAGATTTAGATGAAAAAGAAAATATAGATTCTAGTCATATTGCAGAGGCAATACAATATAGAAGTTTAGATAAAAAATATTGGAAGAACTAGGAGAAAGATGGAAAAGATAAAAATACTTAAAAGTACAGATAAAAAATATCCTTTAAAACTTTTAGAAATAAAAGATTATCCCAAGGAGTTATATGTTATTGGCAACGAAAAATTGTTAAATAAAAAATCAATAGCAATAGTTGGTTCAAGAGATTGCACAAATTATGGGGCGAAATACGCCGAAAGATTTGCAGAGCAAATATCTAAAGAAAATATATGTATAGTAAGTGGTATGGCTATAGGAATAGATACTTGTGCACACATTGGAGCACTAAAAGAAAAAGGAAACACTATTGCAGTTTTGGGATGTGGATTTAACCATATATATCCAGAAGAAAATACAGAGTTATTTAATAAAATAATAGAAAATAAAGGATGTGTTATATCAGAATATCCGCCAGAAACTGAAGCCGATTTATCTAAGTTTCCACTACGAAATAGAATAATAAGTGCTCTTTCAATGGGAGTATTGGTAGTAGAAGCAAAGCATAGAAGCGGAAGTACAGTTACAGCCAAATATGCAAAAGAACAGGAGAAAAAAGTTTTTTGCATTCCTGGTAATATAGATTTAAAAACAAGTGTAGGAACAAATAGGCTTATCCAAGCGGGTGCAAAACTTGTGGTATGTGCAGAAGATATTTTAGCTGAATATGGCTTCCCTGTAAAAATAGATGAAACAGAGCAAGAAGTAATAGTAGAAAATGAATATGCAGATGTGTATAATGTGCTTACATATATGCCAACAAATATAAATATAATTGCAAAAAAATGCAAGCTAGACATATCAAAAGTTAGTCAAAAACTATTAATGATGGAAATAAAGGGCTATATAAAAAGTATGCCAGGAAATGAATATGTGAGGTTATAAATGAATAAAGATCATGAACTAGGAAAAATTGGAGAAGACATAGCTGCAAATTATCTTACAAGGCTAGGATATAAAATTATAGAAAGAAATTTTGAATGTAGGCAGGGCGAAATAGATATTATAGCTCTCCATAAAAAAGAACTAGTTTTTATCGAAGTAAAAACTAGAACTAATATTTCTTATGGAGAAGCAAGCGAGGCAGTAAATAAATTTAAAAGAAAACATTTATTAAACTCTATTAAACACTATATTTATAAAAGAAACTTAGAAGACGAGTATATTAGAATAGATATAATAGAAGTCTATATAAATGGCGACTATATAAAAATAAATCACATAAAACAGGCAATAGAATAATTATTTATCATACATATTATCTTTTAAGATATATACAGAAACACTTCCACCATTGCAAGAAAATGTTCCAACTCCATTTTTATCTACATGAACCTCTTGAGCTACATTTCCGCGTGCAATCATATAGAACTGAATCAGCAAGATTTTGGCCAACATTTAATTCTTTAGATCCACCAGTACTATCAGATAAAATAACAACTAATCCAGAGTCTGGATGGTCAAAATCTCCCTCTCTTACCCAAGCAACTAGATTAGGATCATCAAAGTAATCAGTTTGTCTTCCATATGAAAAATATTTTCTTGCTTTTATTAAAGGATTAAGAACTGCTTTAAAAGGTGATACATTACTAGAAGGAATTCCGTAATAATCACCATAAAAAACACAAGGAGTTCCGGCTTCTCTTAAAAGTATTAAAGAATAAGCAATTGGCTTAAACCAATCAGGAATCCAAGATTCTAAAGATTGACCGAGGCTCAGTATCATGGTTATCAACAAAAGTAATTGCAAGCTCGGGATGTTCTTTTACTAAAGTACCATCAAAAATTGTTCTTAAGTCATACTGACCATTAGAAAAAGACGCTTTAAAAAAGTTATAATGTAAAGGTACATCAAAAAGAGAAATTTCAGATTTTGTTTCTTTTATATAGTTATTTAAAGCATCAATATTATTGCTCCAATATTCTCCAAAAATAGTCAAGGGCTTTCCAGAAAAATCTCTTAACTCATTTACCCATTCTTCAAAAAAACTTGCATCAATGTGTTTAATTGCATCTAATCTAAAACCATCAACATTAGTAAGCGATAAATACCATTTTCCCCAAGAGATAAGTTCTTTTACTACATCAACATTATTTAAATCTACGTCTGCACCCATTAAATAGTCAAAATTACCTTTTTCTTTATCAACTTGATCATCCCAGTGCTTTCCATAGAATTGAAAAACAGATGAACGTTTAGTATTTTCATCCCAATCTACACCAGAAAAATGTGTCCAATTCCATTTAAAATCAGAATAAACATTTCCCCTACCAGGAAAAGTATATTTTGTCCAAGCTTTTATATTAATAGGATTTGTTAAATTTCTAGTTCTATTATTAGGGTCTTGTTCGTATGCAATTACATCTTCTGTTTCGTCAGCACCTAATCTATGGTTTAAGACAACATCTGCATAAACTTTTATAAAATTGGCTCTTAAAACTTTTATTGCTTCAAGATATTCATCTTTTGTTCCGTATTTTGTTGGAATACTTCCTTTTTGATCAAATTCACCTAAATCATATAAATCATAAACCCCATATCCAGTATCTTGCATACCTTTAGTAGCTTTATATGCTGGAGGTAGCCAAACAGAAGTTATTCCAATAGTTGATAAAAGATTAGCTTCTTTGCAAACCCCATTCCAAAATGTACCATCACAAGGAAGGTTCCATTCAAAATATTGCATCATAGTTTCATTTATTAAATTAGACATAATTTCACCTCTAAACAAAAACATTATATCATTTACTTTTAATAAAAAAAAGTGTAAAATATTAAAGAATAAAAATAGAGGAAAGTTTAAAATGCAAAATAATCAAGAAAGAAGCTTGCTTATAGCAAAATGTATAGATAAGATAAGAATAAGTAAAACACAAAACAAAATAACAAATTCAGATTTTTTAAATTCATATCAAATTTGTGAGGCACAAAAAGAATTATTTAAAGATAAAAATTTTTTCTTTTATGGAGGATACAAGCAAGCAGAGCGAAAAGTATTAATAGCATATCCAAACAAACTAGAAAAAGAAGACGTTATAGAAAAAATAAACAACATTATAACAGCAATAAAAGTAAGCTTACCAAATGAAATAGGTGGTAAAATTAAGCATAAAGATTACTTAGGAATGGTAATGAGTTTTGGACTTACAAGAGAGCGAATAGGAGATATTATTGTATATGATGATAAAGCATATATAATAGTACTAAAAGAAAATGCTGAATATATAAAAAATTCAATTAAGCAAGAAAGAAAATTCAAGAAGGCAAAAGTAGAAATAATAGACATTAATGATATAGAACCTAAACAAATAGAATTTGAAGAAATAAAAATAAGTGTAAATTCCTTAAGATTAGATAATGTAGTTGCAGAAATTCTAAAAACATCTAGAAAAATTGCGCAAGATTTCATAGAGCAAGAAAAAGTAATTATAAATTATATTGGGGAAACTAAAAATACAAAAACAATTAAACAAAATGATATATTAGTAGTAAGAGGAAAAGGAAAGTTTATTATAGAAGAATTTTTAGGAAAAAATAAAAAAGGAAAAGAAATTATAAAAATAAAAAAATATAAATAAAAAGGAGCGATTAAAATGACTAGGGAAAAAGCAATAGAACTATTAAAAAAATATAATAAGGAAGAATTTCATATAAGGCATGCTCTAACAGTAGAAGGAGTTATGAAATTCTTCGCAAAAAAACTAGGATATGGTGAAGAGTTTTGGGGAATAGTACGGATTGCTACACGATGTAGATTTTGAATGCTATCCAGAAGAGCATTGCAAAAAAGCACCAGAATTATTAAAAGAGATAGATGCAAGTGAGGAACTAATACATGCAGTATGCAGCCATGGATATGGAATATGTTCAGAGGTAGAACCAAAACACGAAATGGAGAAAATTTTATTTGCAACAGATGAACTTACAGGATTAATATGGGCAGCAGCTAAAATGAGACCATCAAAAAGTACAAAAGATATGGAAGTATCTAGCTTAAAAAAGAAATTTAAAGACAAAAAATTTGCAGCAGGATGCTCAAGAGAAATTATAATAAAAGGAGCAGAAATGATAGGTTGGGATTTAAATACATTATTTGAAAACACAATACTTGCAATGAGAGAAATAGAAGATAAAGTTAGCGAAGAATTAGAAAAAATTAAAGAATAAGGAGATTCCATATGGAATTGAAATATGAAAACACTACGAGATATAGTGAAAAAATATATAAAGATTTTTTAGAATTTCATACTAAACAATATTTTACTAGATATATTATATATACGATTATAGTCCTATTAGCATTTATATATATGTTATTTTGTAGCGTAGAGTATGGAAACTGGAAATTAGTATTGCTAATATTTTCTATAATTATAGGATTTATTATTTATAGAATTTATTCACAAGAGAGAATAGTAAAAAAAGAAATGAATTCTCCTAAAATAGTAGAACAAGAAAAATTCACATTCAAATTTTATGATAAAATTTTTACTGTAAATAATTTAAAACAAATAGAAGAAATTAAATATGCAAAAATATATAAAACTTTTGAAACAAAAAATTATTTTTATTTATATATAAATAAAACAAATGCATTTATTCTGGAAAAGAGTGAATTTATAAATAAAGACATAAATGAATTTAGAGATTTCCTCAAAATTAAACTAAAGAGAAAATATAAAATAGTTAATGCTTAAATCTTATCGAAAACTATATTTGAAAGGAATATTATAAATCTGTTAAAACACATCAATTTATGTTTTTAACAGATTATAATTCATATTTTAGCAATTTCTTCGGAGAGCGGGCGATCAAAATCGCCCCTACATACTCTATAATTTTAAATAACCATGTATGGTGAAAGCTATTTCATCATTTATTGACTTTACGGCTAAAAAGTGGTAATATGTGGGAACGGGAGGAAAATTAATGAACGGTTTTTTACATATATTAGAACATACTATTATAGACACAGTAAAAATAATACCATTTTTATTAGTAGCATATCTAATAATGGAATATATAGAGCACAAAACAACCAATAAAACTAGAGAAGCAATAAAAAAATCTGGAAAATTTGGACCACTAATAGGAGGAATACTAGGAGCATTTCCACAATGTGGATTTTCAGTTACAGCAACAAACCTTTATGCAGGGAGAGTAATAACTTTACGGAACTCTATTTGCAGTATACTTATCTACATCAGATGAAATGCTTCCAATACTTTTATCAGAAGGAGTAAATGGAGCATTAATATTAAAAATATTAGGAATAAAAATACTAATTGGAATCATAGCTGGATTTTTAATAGATTTAATACTAAGTAAATTTCAAAAACAAAAAGATGAAAATAACAAAATAGAAACTATATGTGAGCATGACCATTGTCACTGCGAAGAAGGAATTTGGAAATCTGCAATAAAACACACAGTTAATATTTTTATATTTATTTTTATTATAACTTTATTATTAAATGTTGCTATAGAACTTATTGGAGAAGATACTTTAGGAGGGTTAATTTCAGACAAACCAGTATTAGGAGCATTTATAGCTTGCCTAATTGGGTTAATACCAAATTGTGCATCATCAGTTATATTAACTGAACTTTATTTGTTAAACGTAATAAATTTGGGATTAATGATAGGAGGACTTTTAGTAAATGCAGGAGTAGGGCTATTAGTTTTATTTAAAGTAAATCATAATCAAAAAGAAAATATAAAAATTGTATTAGGACTATATGTAATAGGAGTAGTATCAGCTATATTGTTACAGTATTTAATTTAATAAATTGTAATTTGTTGTTGTGATGTGTGAGGTGCGAAGTGTGAAGTGTGCTTTTTAGGGCTAGTCTACGTAAGGCTTACCCTGATTTCACACTTCCCACATCCCACTTCTCACTTCTCATTCAAATTACAATTTTTTATTTCTTTCTAAAACATTTATTTCCGTAAATAAATCCTTGAAAAACTGAAAAAAATAATGTAAAATAGTTATGAAAAAATAAAGGGGTCTAACATGAAAAAAATATTATCAATAATAATTATATTTTTAACATTTATTTTTTTATATTTTTTACAAGTAAATTTTTTTACTTGGTTTAACATAGCAGGAGTAAAACCAAATCTTTTTATAATTCTTTCTTTATTTGTAGGAATATTTATAGGTAAAACAGATGGTATGGCAATAGGCATAATACTAGGATTATTACTAGATTTTTTTATAGGCAAAGCAATAGGTATAAATGCTACTACGTTAGGAATAGCAGGACTTTTACGGAGGGATATTTACAAAAAATTTTTCAAAAGATAGCCGATTAACAATAATGTTAATGACAGCAGGGGCAACACTAGCATGTGAGATAATATCTTATCTAATTCAAATAATAATATTTAAATTATCGATAGACATATTGCCATTTATAAAAATAGTATTAATAGAAACGTTATATAACGCAATGATAATAATAATAATATATCCACTAATAGAAAAAGCAGGAGGAATACTAGAAAAAGTATTTAAAGAAAAGAAGATATTAACAAAATATTATTAGAAGGAGGTAAAAAATATGGACAAAAAAAACATAAGATATAATATTCTAACAGTATTTGTCTATATTATTGGTTTAATATTATTAATACAGCTTTTTAACCTCCAAATAGTACATGGTGAAGAATACTTAGAAAAATCTAGTTCAAGGTTAACAAGAGAAACAACTATACTTGCTGCTAGAGGAAATATATTAGATAGAAATGGAAATATACTTGCGGGAACAGTTACAAACTATTCTCTAAATTTGTATAGAAGTAAAATAGATACAGATACTTTAAATGACACATTATTGGAAGTAATAAAAGTTTTAGAAACAAATGGAGATACATATAAAGACGAATTTCCAATAAAAATAAATCCGATAGAATTTACTATAGATGGAGAAAATCAAAAAGAATGGTTAAAAAATAATAATTTAGAAGAAACATTAAATGCAGAAGAAGTTTTACAAAAATATAAAGAAAAATACGAAATAAAAAACGACAGCATAGAAGAAACAAGAAAAATAATTGGTATAAGGTATGGAATAGAAAAAGAAGGGTATAGCAGTATGAGTGCTTATACCATTTCAAAAAGTATTAGTAAAGAAAGTGTAGCAATATTTGAAGAACAAAATCTAAGCTTTCCTGGAATAGATATAGAAACTTCTCCAGTTAGATCATACTTAAAAGGTAGCTTGGCTTCCCATACTATTGGTTACATTGGAGCTATAAATGAAGAAGAGTATAAAAATAATGAGGGATATTCTATGAATGATTACATAGGAAAGGCAGGAATAGAATATGTACTTGAAACATATTTAAGAGGAGAAAATGGAAGCAAGCAAACAGATATGTCAATTGACGGAACAACAACAGGAGAATATATAACTAAAGAGGCTGTGCAAGGAGATAATGTTGTACTTACAATTGATGCAAACTTGCAGGCTACAGCAGAAACTGCATTAAAGAATAACATAGAAAAGATAAAAACAGGTGGGTTTTACGAAACAAGAGATGTAAATGCCGGAGCAGTAGTAGTTTTAGACGTAAAAACAGGAGAAGTGCTTGCACTTGTAAGCTATCCAGATTTCGAACCAGAATTATTTATAAATGGTATTAGCCAAGAAAAGTGGGATGAATATACTAAAGAAGGGAATAGTGCTTTAATCAATAGAACAATACAAAGTGCATATGCACCTGGATCTATATTTAAAATGGTATCTGCAATAGCAGGACTAGAAACAGGTGCAGTAACAACAACAGAAACGATATACGATACAGGAGTTTATCCAGGTGGTTATAACCCAAGATGTTGGTATTATACTGAATATGGAGTAGGACATGGAGCTTTAAATGTTTCAGGAGCAATAAAAAATTCGTGTAATTATTATTTTTATGAACTAATAACAAGAATGGGAATAGAGAACTTAGAAAAATATGCCACATACTTTGGATTAGGGCAAAAAACAAATATAGAATTACCAGGAGAAGTATCAGGAACACTTGCAGGAAAGACATTATATGAAAGATTGGGACAAACTTGGTATTATGGTAATTCCTTGTCAGCAGTTATCGGACAAGCAGAAAACAACTTTACACCTCTCCAAATAGCAAGATATATAGCAATGCTTGCAAATGGAGGCAAAAGCGTTGATGTTAGTATAGTTAAAGACGTAATTGATGCAAATGGAACATCAATAGACAAGCAAGAACTAGAGCAATATGTTAATGAAAAACTAAATTTAACAGAAACAAACAATGAAGATTTAAATATAAAAAAAGAAAATTTAGATGCAGTTTTAGAAGGAATGAAATCAGTTACAACTGAAACAGGAGGAACTGCATATGGAGTATTTAGAGATTTTGATATAGAGGTTGGAGGAAAAACTGGATCAGCAGAAGCAGGAAATGACGTAGTAAATGCTTGGTTTGCTGGATTTGCACCATATGAGGATCCAGAAATAGCAATAGTAGTAATGGTAGAAAACGGAGCACATGGATCTTATACAGCAGAAGTTGCAAAAGAAATTATAGAAGAGCACTTTAAATTAAAAGAGAATATAAATGAAGATAGAACAGCAATTCCATACATAGAACAACAAAACTAAAAAATAGAATTAATACATTGTAAATATTGTAGATGCGGTTTTACATGTCCGCCCAAAATAATATAATACAACAAGAAAGGAAGTTATAATATGAGAAATCCAGTAGGAATTAGCATGAAAAAAGATGAAATAATTATAAGAATAAGTGAAAAAGCAACACATGACGAAACTATAGAATGTTTAAACAAAAAAATACCAGCATTAAAAAAACTATATAAAACAGAAAAAACACCTATATGTGTAACTGGTAAAATACTAAAAAATAGAGAGATAGAAGAGATAAAGGAAATAATAACAAAAGAAATAGATGTAAAAGTAAAATTTGACAGCCCTAAAGAATTAGGATTACACGGAATAAAAAAAGCATTCGAAAAAGACATAGATAATTCAGAAACAAAATTTTATAAAGGGAACATGAGATCAGGACAAAAAATAGAATTTGAAGGAAGTTTAGTAATTTTAGGAGATGTAAATGGTGGAGCAGAAGTAATAGCAGGTGAAAACATAGTAGTATTAGGAGTTTTAAGAGGCTTAGCACATGCAGGAGCAAAAGGTAACAAAAAAGCAATTATAGCTACTAACAGGATAGAATGTCCACAATTAAGAATTGCAAATATAGTAAAAGAAATCGAAAAGGAAGAAATAGAGCAAGAGTATAAATATGCGTTTATAGAAAATGATAAAATAACGATGGAATAATGTTATTAATTGTTAAATATACAAAGGGGACAAAAAATGGAAAAAAAAGAAATTATAATGATTAGTTTAATTATGTTTTTATGTTTATTTACTATTGCAATTTGAGTAATTATATAAATTAATAAAAGTAATATCTACAAGCAAATATACTCCTCATGGAAAAACATACACATATTTTTTCCCATTACAAAAAAATAATATGCTTTATGCTTTGATGGCATATGTATCAGAAGAAAATCATACGGAAGATAATATTAATACAATAAAAAAAATATTTTCAACTTATTACATATATTAAAAATAATAATATAAACTTATAAGATAAATTTACGAAAGTAAAAGCAAAATGAGAGAAATAAATAAAAGTGGGTCATTTACGCCTTCTTTATATAAAAAAAACAAAAGGCATATTAAAAGAATATCATCAAAATGAAGAGTAATCCCAAAAATTTCAAAACAATCATCATCATTTCCAAAAGGAAGAGCTGAGTATAAATTATCTATCATTTCTTTTGGTCACCACCCATAAAAGGAAAAACATCTAAAACTTTGCTCATATTCATAAGCTGTATATACTGATCTATTTTTGATTTTCTACTATCCTTTAAATATGGTTTTAAAGATTGTAAAAGATTAGAACGAGGGTCATCTTTTACATTCATTTTATCTATAATCGATTTCATTTTCATAATAGTTTCAAAATCAATTCCACTATTATTAAATGAATTATCTTGTGAGGCAGAAGTTGCAGATGCATTATTAGAATTTTGGCTAGTACCACTACAAGTATTATTATGTGTTTCTGAATTAGAAGAATTATTAAGCATATTAAATAAATTATTCACCATATCAGGAGAAATATTATTATTTCCTGCAATACTATTCAATTTTTCAAATACATCTGACATATCCTCATTATTCAAAACTACCAATCTCCTTATTTATTCTTATTTATTTCCTTTAAAATTTCATCTTTACTTTTAGTTTGTAAAATTTGATTAGCTTTTGCAATCCCAGCCTCTAAATCTTTTTTATCCATTTTAGAAAGCATAGCCATCATCTTTGCCATATCAAAATTATTATTATTCAAATCAATCCCTCCATTTAAATATATGTATCAATACAATAGTATATTCAATTAAATAAAAAAGGTTACAAAAAAAGACCCAAAGGTCTTATAAAAATTGTAATTTGTTGTCTAGAGATTAGAGGTTAGAGGTTGGAGATTAGAATTTAAAAATGTAGGGACGGCAATCTGCCGTCCGAAAAATACGAAATTTATTGCAAATGTTGTAGGGGCGGGCCTTGTGTCCGCCAGAAACAAAATAATTGCAAATGTTGTAGGGGTCGCCGCCCA